>JADHLJ010000299.1 GCA_016780745.1 Alphaproteobacteria bacterium
CGGTGTGATCGGCGTGGTTTTCATGTCCCTGCCTCGGATTGTCGTGATTGCCACTCGCGAGCCGCGGCGGCGGCGGTATCAAGGTCGATATCGTCGCCCCGTGTCTCGAAGATCCAGCTCGCCTTGGCATGATCCATCGACGTATCAACCGAAAGGCTCAGACCGGCGTAACGATCATCCGGGGCTTCAAGGTTCTCGATCTCGAATCTATCGGCCCGCCGATACGCATAGCGGGTCACGTGCTCTCGGTCTTGCCCGTCATCGGTCTCCTCGACGATCCGGCGCATCGCCGCGACGCTGATCGCCTCGACGCTAACGCCAGCGGGATAGGTACGGGGAAAGACATTGGTGACAAGATCAGCCTTGCCACCGCGCGCCCGCGTCAGACAGCGGTCGATGAGAGCCGGGTCGATGAACGGGCTATCCCCGCTTATCCTGACGAATAGATCGAGGCCGTGCTCCTCCGCGCAAGCCAAGGCCCGCCCGGCGACATCCTCGGCGGCGCCACGGAACAACGGAAGATCGTGACGCCTTACATGATCCGCGATCGGGTCGTCGGTTACGCGATCGGATGTCGCGACGATAACCGGCGCGTGACTTGCAACCGCGCGGCAGCGGGCGATGACCCGGTCAATCAGAAGTTTTCCGGCGATTGGTTTTAAAGCCTTGCCAGGCAGCCGGGAGGAATCGAGGCGCGCGAACACGACGATCGCGTCATTCACGCGTTGGCTCCCACCACCTTCCGCCATTCTTCCACGTACCATTCGCAATATTGCCGATAGCCGCGCTCCAGCGGCCAGCTCGGATTGAAGCCGAGGCGCTCACGCGCCTTGTCCATCCGCAACGTGCCACGCACCGGCTTTTCGACGGCGCGAGGGCGCTCCTCGAGGATGGCGGTCGGCACCACTTCCTTCACGATCGCGGCAAGCTCCGCGATCGTCCGCGCATTGCCGTAGGTGAGATTGAAGGTGTCCGACGAACCCCGCCCGCCATGCAGACCAAGAGCACGTACCATGCCTTCGGCGAGATCCTCGATATAGGTGAAATCCAGCCGACCATCGCCGCCACCTTCAAGTAGCAGGGGACGTCCCGCCAAGGCATTTTCGATGAAGGCCTGGCTTACCCGACGGCTCACGCAGCGCTCGCCATAGAGCGCGCTTGGCCGAATGATGCAGGTTCCGAGCCTGTCGGTGTGATGATAGGTCCGGACCAGTCGTTCGGCCATATATTTAGTGTTGGCGTAAATTCCGCGGGGCCGAGGCCGTGTGGTCTCATCGACCGAGTCGCCTTCAAAATCGCCGTAGACGGTACTGGAACTCAACAACATCAGAGTCTCGACCTGCTCGTGATTGAGCCGGCAAAGCTCCAGCACGTTGCGCAGGGTCGTTAGCTGAAGGTCGAAACAAAGACCGGGGTTCTTGCGCGCCTCGACCGCGCTGGCGATCGCCGCCAGATGCACCACCTTGGTCGGCTTGAATGCATCAAAGGCCTGGGCCATGTCCGCGAAATTACGGGCGTCGCAGTTCTGCAGATGAACGCCGGCGTCGCGCATCATGTCGAACCGGCTCATTAGAAAATGAATATTCAACTTACGCTTGGTCAGATCGCCTCGGTCATGAAAGGCGTTATCGACCATGCTGTTGACCATCATATTGTCGAGAACCATCGTCTCAACATTACTCGCGCGCAACAGCATCGCGAGATTGTGGCCGATGAAACCCGCTCCGCCGACCAGAAGGACGCGGGAGCCGCTCAGTTTCTCGATAACCGTGCTAAACGGAATGTCTGTCATGAGTTCCTATCTCGATCGCGTGCGCGACGTCCCCCGCGAATGCTCAAAGAGCCTCTCGTACATGGGGGTTGAATCCCCAATTTCGTCGGTTTCGATCCGGGACGCCGATAGATCTCATGCTCATTGCGGATTTTGTCGGGCAAGTCAAGAAAACCGAGCGTGCCCGCGATGTTTCCACGCGTCACGCGAGCGTCGAAAAGACCCTTGAAAAGACTATGGTTTACAGCGGGGCGCGGACGGTTATCTTCGCGCGACCTGACTAGGAGATTTTAATGGGACGCATCGCGGGCGTTTTGACGGAAAGTGGTGGTGGCGCTCCGTTCGATCCCAGCCTATTGTTGACGGCGATTGGCTATCCTAAACCCGCGGTGGCAAAAGGCCTCGCCGCCGAGCATTCGGATCAACTCGTGGCGCTCGGTCCGCTCCGGATGGTGTTCGACGGATTGGTCTACAATCCCGAGGATTTTTCAGAGCCCGACGCAACCCTGGTCCTGGCGGGCGACATCGGACGCATCTTGTCGGCGATCGCTCGGACTGGCCTTGAGGATGTTCTCGCCAGGCTCAACGGCGACTTCGCGTTGGCGCTTGTTGACGACCGCGACGGAACCATCAGGTTGGCGCGCGACCGGTTCGGCATTCGATCCCTGTATCACACGCGTGTCGGCGATACGGTGGCTTTCGCATCTAGGCCGCGATCCCTTTTGGCGATGCCAGGGGTTTCCCGCGAGGTGGATCCGACCTTTCTTCTGGCGGCTTCGATGACACATTATCGCTTCGTCGACACCGACCCGGTCCGCGCGCCATTTCGCGACATCGCTCAGGTTCCGGCGGGCCATATCGTCACTTTCAAGCATGGCAATAAAGGCCAGGTTCGCCGGGAACGTTACGCGGACCTCAAGGCCGGACCGTTGCCAAGCGGATCACCGGATGATCAAGCGCGCGACTATCTCGCGCTTCTGGAGGATTCAGTCAGCCGCCGCCTGCGTAAGGCAAGCAACCCCGCCTTCACCCTGTCCGGCGGCCTCGACAGCTCAACCATCGCAACCTTGGCGGGCCGGATAAACGGTGCGCCGCCATCGGCGATATCCTCGGTGCATCACGACGAAACCTATGACGAGCGCAAGGAAATCATGGATATCGTGGACGCGGGCTTAGTCGATTGGCATCCCGTTCAAATCGACGACCCGGATCTTTTCCCACTGATATCCAAGCTCAGCGCTTTTCACGACCAGCCCTTGCCAACGGTCACCTGGATGAGTCACTTCCTGCTCGGCCAGCGCATCGCCGACATGGGCTACGGCTCGGTATTCGGCGGTCTCGGCGGGGACGAGCAGCATGCCGGTGAGTACGATTATTTTTTCTACTTCTTCGCGGATCTGAAAGCCGCGGGAAAGGGTGACCGCCTTAAAAGCGAGATCGCCGCTTGGGCACGCAACCATGACCACCCGGTGTTTCGCAAGACCCCGGAAGTGGCCGAGCGCGTGATGTCGATCTTGGTCGATTCGCAGCAGCCCGGCCTTTGCCGCGGTAACGCCGACCTGCTCTATCGCTATCAAGATTTGCTCAACCCGGATGCTGGGAACCTATCGGATCTGGAACCGGCCTTCGATGCCAGTTCTTCGAGTTATCTGGCAAGCCATATGCGCAACGAGCTCTTGTTCAACACCATGCCTTGTTGTTTGCGTGCCGCCGATCGTAACGCCGCCCAACTCGGGCTCCAGGAGTTTCACCCGTTTCTCGACTGGCGTCTTTTCGAATACATGCTCGCGATCCCAGGCGATCGAAAAATCGTCGACGGCGTTACCAAAGCCTTTGGCCGACAGGCTTATAAAGGATTGCTACCGGAAGCAACGCGTACCCGGGTCGTGAAGACCGGATGGAACGCGCCGGCGCATCAGTGGTTCGCCGGCCCTGGCCGCGACGCCTTGATGGATCTGGTGACGTCACGGTCTTTCATTGAGCGAGGGATTTACAATCACGCGGCATTGACGCGTCTTATCGAAGATCACCAGGACATCGTCGACAATCCCCGTGGCCGCGAGAATCACATGATGGTGCTTTGGCAGATCGTTACTTTCGAACTGTGGCTGCGGTCAATCGAGGAAATTCCGCATACGCCTGATTAGAAAGTAACAAATCGCGCGTCCGGTCCCGATTTCATCGGCAAATCAAAACGATTCGGGGCGGGTATGTTACTCACCGATACCGTTGGTCTCCATACCGGGCTTTCACGGGTTTCGGCAATCGTCGCGCGGATTGCGGCGGAGAGCGTCGCGAAATCATCCGGGTCCGCCACGAACAAAGATCCCCGCCCCGGAAGCTGGCTCGGAAATGTCGACTCCACGCGCCTCAGCCACGGAACATCCAGGCCAAAAGCCATCCACAGCCAGGGGGTTGGCGTCAACTCAAGCAAGAATCGGGCTTTCGAGATGACATAGGCTTGCCCGAAAATGCCGTCGGGCAAATCTCGCATGTCCAAAATCCCCGGCGGAATTTCCGAAAGGGTCGTCCGCGGATCACCCACCAGGACCAAGGTGGCGCCATGCCGTTTCGATACAACCTCGCTGGTCGCATGGAGAGCGGCGGAGAAGACATCAGGATCAAGCGCCGCGTCATGGTCCGGGACCGCAAGGGCACAGAACCACCAATTCATCGTCAAGCCGCGGTCGCGTACCGCCTTATTGATCTTGGAAACGCGGTCCCGCGGCACCTCGAACCGGGGCGGCCGCGCGAAGGCGCCCAAATGCCGCCTGTCCATCATGGAAGGCAGCAACATGATATCGGGCTTGTCACAACTCTGCTCATACCAACGCGCGCTGCCCGCCCGAAGCGCCGCGTCGTTTGATGAATCGAAATAGTCCAGGGGAATGGACGACCGGTCATTCGCGCGCCAGGTAAAGGTTATGTCCGGGAGCATGGATGGAATCGCCGCGAGACGCTCGTCGACCTTGCCGTGATAGACAAACAGCCGCGCATGATCGAAACATCGCCGCGCCGCGACCGCGTACAAGGCCTGGACAAGGAACGTCTCGAAAGATTCAGCCAGCAGGTGCGCGAATACCATACAGGCTTGCGAGGGAGAAACCCCGGGTTGAGCCGCGTATGGCCCAAATGACGTGAAGTCCGGAATCGCGTCCGGATCGTGCGTTACCATCAAATCCCGCCCTCCGGCGGCGCAAAATCATACCCAAAGACTCGGTGCGGTCTGACGCCCTGAATCGGCCAACGGGTCCGATCGCCCGTCGGGATTTCTCTCGGGATTTCCATCGCCGGCAAACCCTGATGATCCGCGGTCGATCGCGCCATCTCGGCGGCGACGGCCTTCATCTCGGATAATGTGTTTCGCTGAAATCCGAAGCCACGATCCCGGAGAATGGACGGCATGACCGATCCATTCAGCAAATTCCTCTCCACACAGATCTCAATCGGCACCCGGTTTCCGTCGGGATCGATCAGGTGCTGGTTTAAAACGATACTGTCCGGCGTTGTCGGTCCCGCGAGGATCAGGGCATTGCAACGCGCCACGGGAACCCCGAAACAGGGTGCCAACGCCATCGGACCGGAAGGTGACAACTCCAGGAAGAACCTGGATGACCGAACGGCGGCGGCTTGAATTTGTATCGCGTTCGGAACACGGCTTAGATCCAAAAAGCCGGGAAGGTCCGGAAACTCAGCCATTTCCGGATGACCGACCCGGACGACCTGTCCGCCGAGTTCCTCGATGACGAAGCGGGTCATCGCGATCGGGTCGCCAGGATCTATATCGCGATCAGGATTGGCGCCCCGTCCTTCGTAAGACGGTTCGCGATAATGTAGCACGCAGTACCACCGGCTTGGGTCAAGACCAGCGTCGGCATAGAGCGTTCTGAAGCTTTCTTCCGCGGCGCCGGGGACTTGAAAACGCACCAAACTCGGCAAGGACGGCAACCGCGCGCGAATCATCATCGAGGGTGTAAGAAGAATGTCGACCCGTTTGTCCGAAGCGCTATCGGGCGCGACATTGAAGGTTTCGGACTTGACGGTGTCCTTGCCCTCTTGGGGCCAAGCCTCGTCAATCTCGGGATTCATTTCGAGGATGGCGTCCTTGAACGGACGATCACGGCGATAATACGCAATCAGGCGCGCGTTCCGGAATTGTCTTTTGAACGACGCCGCGAACAAATTGTACTCAATAAAATCGCCTAGGGTGGTCGCCAACATCAGAGCGACAATGACGATTGGTCGTGATTCGGGGCTTGTCTCGGAATTTTCGCTTTCGGCCAAGGCCATCATTAATCCCCGCTAGACCATCAAGCGCGTGTAGCGAGGTCGTGGCCAAATTGTCAAGCCGCGCGGTCCGACCGGGCATCCCCCGGGACGGCGTCTTGGCCGCTCGATCCGATTCGTGGATCATCATCAAGATTGGGGGAAAGCCAGTTCCGGGCCTCTTCCAGGGTCCAGGCTTTTCGCTTGGCGTAATCGGCGAGTTGATCGGAGCCGATACTGCCTAGCCCAAAGTAACGGGCTTGCGGACGCGCGAAATAGAGGCCGCTTACCGACGAAGCCGGACGCATCGCCAGGCCCTCGGTCAGGCTCATGCCAATCTCGGCCTCGGCGTCGAGAAGCGA
>JADHLJ010000300.1 GCA_016780745.1 Alphaproteobacteria bacterium
ATGCGATGATTGCTCCAGGCGTTGTTCTCGGCCTGGCGTAGGATATAGCCGGCGAGGGTGGGGGGTGTGGCCTCGTCGGTCATATCACCCTCCCGTCTCGATTATTTCGACGCCGTGCCGCCTAGTACGACTTCGGCAATCCCAGCACCCGCTCGGCCAGGAAGCTCAGCACCAGTTGCGGGCTGATCGGCGCGATCCGGGCGATCATCACCTCACGCATGTAGCGCTCAACCTGATATTCCTTGGCATAGCCCATGCCGCCATGGGTCATCACGGCGGTCTGGCAGGCCTCGAAACCCGCCTCGGCGGCGAGATATTTCGCGGCATTGGCTTCGGCGCCGCAAGGTTGGCCGGCATCGAACAGGCTGGCCGCCTTCATCGCCATCAGGTTCGCGGCCTCCAATTGGGCCCAGCATTTTGCCAGGGGATGCTGGATGCCTTGGTTCTGGCCGATCGGACGTCCGAAGACCACACGTTCCTTGGCGTATTCAGTGGCGCGGGCCAGCGCGGCCCGACCGATCCCAATGGCCTCGGCGGCGATCAGGATGCGCTCCGGGTTCATGCCCTCGAGAATATAGCGGAACCCCATGCCTTCCTCGCCGATGCGATCCTCGATGGGAACCTTCAGGCCGTCGATGAACAGCATGTTGCTGTCGACCGCCTTGCGGCCCATCTTTTCGATCTCGCGCACCTCGATCCGATCGCGATCGAGATCGGTGTAGAACAGGGTCAGCCCCTCGGTCGGCTTCTTGACGTCCTCGATATCGGTGGTCCGGGCGAGCAGCAGGACCTTGTCGGCGACCTGGGCGGTGGAGATCCAGATCTTCGAGCCGTTCACCACATAGCCGTTACCGTCCGGCGTGGCCTTGGTCTTGAGCTTGGTCGTGTCCAGGCCGACATTCGGCTCCGTCACCGCGAAACAGGCCTTCTCCCTGCCCTGGATCAGGGGGGGAAGAAAACGCTCGCGCTGCTCCTCGTTGCCGAAGATCTCAACCGGTTTCAGGCCGAAGATGTTCATGTGCAGCGCCGAGGCGCCGCTGAGGCAGGCGCCGGATTCGGCGACCGCCTGCATCATCAGGGTGGCTTCCATGATGCCGAGCCCGGCGCCGCCGTATTCCTCGGGCATCGCGATGCCGAGCCAGCCGTCATCGGCGAAGGCCTTGTAGAACGCGTCCGGAAAACCGCCGGTCGAGGAATCCCGCTCCAGCCAATAATCGTCGTCGAAGCCGCTGGCGATTTTCAGAACGGAATCACGGATGGTTTGCTGATCTTCGGTGAGCGCGAAATCCATGGCTCATCTCTCCTGCTTGAGTGGCGGCTTGTTACTTGTCGGTCGGCTTTGGCGGTGGCGGCTGATCAGAGGCGGTATAGTCGACCAGGGCCTCGGAAATGCCATAGCCGGCCTCGATCGGGATCTTGATGAAGCGTTTGCCATCGACTTCCGTGGTTTGCGGGAGCACCGAGACGATGGTTGTGTTCGCGGCGCGCTCCACGGCTTCATCGGCGGTGGGAGACTCAGCGACTTTCTTCAAGTTCATCCGGGTCGGGAAAACAACGCGGCGGCGATCGGCCTCGGCATCGGCGATCGCCTCCAGCGGCTTGATCCAGATCGTCCCAAGCGTTTCCCAGCCATCATGATGGGCAAGCTGGTCGCGCGGTGCCCGGGCCACCAGGAAATGCGTGTCGAACCGGCGTTTGCTTTTGAACGGCGTGATCCAATGCGCGAAGGGCACCAGCCGGTCGCTGGCGATCTGGAGGTTCTCGGCCTCGGCGATATCGTTCAGGCCGAGCTCGTTGTCGAGCAATGGCTGGCGATACTTTTTGCTAAGAGCCTTGGCCCGGTCCTCGGAGATCAACGCGGTCTCGCCCATCTCCCGGGCGAACAGGATATTGGCCTCCTCGAAGACCTCGCGCACGCCGGCGATGCGGATCGCGCGGCGGTCATCGGCGATGTCGTCCGTGAGCGCGCAGCGCCCGGACTTGATCACCTCGTGATCGGCCGTGTCGACCTTGCCGCCCGGAAACAGCAGCGCGCCGCCGGCGAAATCCGCCTCCCGCGTGCGCTGCACCATCAGGACTTCCAGCCCCTCGGCGCCGTCCCGGAGCATCAACACCGTGGCGGCGGGAACCGGGGTCACCGGTGTTTTGGGCGTCTCGTCGCTACTCATCAATCCGGCTCCTTAAAGCGGGCTGTCCTTGGGGAAATCGGGCTTGCGCTTTTCCAGATGCGCGGCCAAACCCTCGCGCGCCTCGGGGCCGGTGAAGCCGAGCATCTCCAGCGCCGTGGAAGTATCGAAGGCGGGACCGGCCATGCGATACCACTGGTTGAGCGAGTATTTGGTCCAGCGGATCGCGCTTTGGGCGCCGCCGGCGAGCTTGGTGGCGACCTCCAGGGCCTTGTCCTGAAGTTCCTCATCCTCGACGCAAAGCGAGACCAGGCCGATCCGCTCGGCTTCCTCGCCGGTGACCGGCTCGCACATCAACAGCAGGTATTTGGCCTTGGCCATGCCGCAGAGTAGCGGCCAGTTGATCACCGCCGAGTCGCCCGCCGCGACGCCCAGCCTTGTGTGCCCGTCGACGACCTTGGCCCGCTTGCCGGCGATCGAGATATCCGCCAGCAACCCCGCGACCAGGCCCGCTCCCACGGCGACGCCGTTGATCGCCGAGACGATAGGCTTGGAGCAATTGACGATGTTGTAGACGAGATCCCGTGCCTCTTTCCAGGCATTGGCGCGGGCGTCGTAGTCGTCGATGATCTCTTGAATCATCTTGAAATCACCGCCCGACGAGAAGGCCTTCCCGGCGCCGGTCAGGATCACCGCGTTGATCGTCGGGTCGTCGTCGATGTCGCGCCAGATATAGGCGAGTTCGCGATGCCCGGTGGAATCCAGCGAGTTATAGGTCTCCGGTCGGTCGAAGGTGATCCGTAGAACCCGGTCGGCGGGCCGATCGAGTTTTAGCTGTTCATATTTCGAGAAATCGAGCGGCATTGGGTTCCCCTTCTTGGCATCGCGTTTCAGGCGTTCCAGTGGTTTTAGATCATCGGCGCGGCGTGGTCATGTCCGGGGCGATCTTCATCCGCCCTTTCGCGGAAGGCGCGCCACCGCGGTCCCGAGGATCGAGAGCTCGCCGTCCTGGTTGCGCGCCTCGTGGGTGACCTCGACAAAGCCGTCGCCGTCCTTCTCGAATTTGTTGGTCACGGCGCCGTCGATAAACAGGGTATCGCCTTCCGGGTTGTGGCGGCGGATCTTGGTCTTGGAGTTGATCAGGAACCCGTCATCGCCGATCCAGTTGGTCATGTGATGGGTCATCCAGGAACATCGCTCGGGCCCGTAGTCATAGGCGCCGGGCGCGCCGACCTTGTGCGCGAATTCCTGCTCCCAATGGACCCGCTCCGGGCAGTCGGGGATGTTGAAGCGGTTGGGAATGCCGAGACCGCCATGGCGTGATACCTGCTTCCAGGCGAGCTTGTTGGCGCGGATATACAGCCCGCCCCAGCCTTGGGCGTAGGCGATGAAGCCGGTGACCGTCATGGGCCCCTTGACCATGCGCGGCAATTTTTCGCCGACCGATGTGTCCTCGAAATAGCGCGGCGTGGCGCCACGAATTTCCTCGTCCGCGTATCCCTGAAAGATCTCCGCCAGTTCCTCGTCGGTATAGACCTTCTCGCCCCGGGCCTTCACCTCGGTGTATTTGGTGCCTTGCTCGCGCGCGGTGTCGCGTTCGGTGCGAAAGCACCAGCTGTCGCATTCCGCGACCCTGACGCCGTCCTGATTGAAGAAGTCGACATGGTAGATCTGCTGGATCGCGCGGCCGGAGAACTTGGTCTGGTGCTCGATCAGGTCCTTGAGGTGGGATTCGGTCGAGATCTCGTCATTGCGATGCACCGGGTGGTGCCAGGTCCAGTCGGCACCCGCCCACATGGCGTGGATGCCGGGCAGACCACCAACATAGCCGGACGCGATTCGGCTGGTCGCGAACAGAAAGGACGGTAGCGCGATAAGCCCGCCATAACGACTCTGGTTGGCGTAATCCGGCTCGCACCAGAGTGGGTTATCGTCCCCAATGCCGTGGGCATAGTGTCGGATGTTGTCGCGCGTCGCCTCGAAGCACCAGGGCTCCGGATCGCGGGAGATTTTGATGCCCAGGCGCTGGCGCAAATCCTCAAGCCCGGCCTCGGTGATACGCGGAAAACTCTCGGTGGAAGATGTGTCGGTGCTCACGTCCGCTCCTCGGATTGGCGCTCTCGATCGCGGAGCGCTTTTCGGTTGACCTTGCCCGCTTGTGTCTTGGGCAGCTCTTTTACCACCGCGACCAGGCGCGGATATTCATGTCGGCTCAGGCGCTCGCGGGCAAAATCCTGGAGCTCCTTGGTGAAGTCCGGGCTCGCCGCGCGGGACGAGACGATGAAGGCCTTGACCACCTGACCTCGCTCCTCGTCCGGCACCCCGATGGCGGCGGCCTCGTCGACATCTCCGTGTTTCAGGAGAACATCCTCAATTTCGACCGCGCTCATGGTCCAGCCGGCGGAGATGATGACATCGTCGGCCCGGCCATGGTGGAAATAGTATCCATCGGCGTCGACACTGCCGAGGTCCTTGACATGGAACCAACCGTCGCGTCGCCGCAGCATGATCTCGCCGATGGCGCCGGTCGCGCAAGGTTCGCCCGTGGGGTCAAGGATCGCGACATCGCAGCCTGGTAGCGGCTTGCCGAGGGAGCCGACCTTGACCGGCAGATCCGGCGCGCCGGGATAGTTGGCGATCAGAACCCCGACCTCGGTGGAGCCGTAAATACTGCACACATCATGGCCGAGGGTCTCGCGAGCCCAGTGCGCGGTCTCGGTATCCAAGGGCTCTCCAGTGAAGGAGAGCTTTTCGAGCTTGAAATCCCGCGACCCAACATTGCCGTGGTTGCGCATCATCCGGTAATGGGTGGCGGCCGCCGACAGGTTGGTGATCTCGAATTCCTCGATCGCGTCCATCAGGCGCGCCGGATCGAACTTTCCGGCATAACTGGCGATCTCGACGCCCAGCGCCAGTGGCGCCAGGGTGCCATGCCAAAGCCCGTGGCCCCAGGCGGGCGAGGAGGGGCACATGAACCGGTCGCCGGGCCGCACGCCGGTTGCGTAGAGCGCCGCGATTATCACCGTCACAACCGCCCGATGGCGATGTTTGACGGCCTCCGGGAGCGCCCGCGAGGTGCCGGAGGTGTACTGATACATCGCCATGTCGTCGGCGCTAGTCGTCGCGTCGAAAAGGGCGTCGTGACGTTTCACATCCTCCAAGAACGTGGCGTCGGCGATCACCGTTTCCACCCCGGCGGTGCCCGCGAGATCCGCTTTATCCGGTGTCAGCAGCAATAGCTTGGGCTCGCAATCCTCCAACCGCGATGCCAGGCCGTCCGGCCCGAAGGCGGTGAACAGTGGAACCGCCACCGCGCCGGCCTTCATGGCGCCGAACAGAGCGGCATAGAACTCTAGCGATGGCTCCAGCATGATCGCCATGCGCTCGCCCGCGCCAACGCCCTTGCCAGTCTCCGGGTCGGTCAGCCAATTCGCGAAACGGTTCGATAGCTCGGAAAGCGCGCCGAAGCTATGGGCCTCGCTTGTGCCGTCGTCATGGGCGATGCGAACGGCGATCCGCGCCGGATCGTGGCGATCCAGGCACTCATGAGCGATACTCAGGCGCGCGCGGTCGCCGTCGAAGAGATCCCACAGGGCCTCTTTCGAGAAATGCCGATGCGCGTCGGCGTAGCTGGTGAAATCCGTGAGCTTGGCTGTCATATCGAGCCTAGGACGCGGCGGCCGACGGGGCGGCGATCGCGGTGATTTCCGCATCCGACAGACCCGCCTCCGCGAGGATCTCGCGGGTATGCTCGCCGAGATTCGGCGCCATCGACCGCACCATGCCGGGAGATTCAGAGAAAGCCGTGGGGATGGCCGTCGTGCGAAGCGTGCCTTCGTGCGGGTCCTCGATGGTCGCGAAAAACCCGGTTTCCGCGAGATAGGGATCGTCCATCATGTCTTCCAGCCGGGCGACTGGCGCGTTCGGCATATCGGCCCGGTCCAGAAGCGCGAAGGCCTCCTCCGTCGTGAAGGTCGCGAGCGCGTCGGCGAGATGCACCTGAAGATCGGCGATGTTCTCGGCCCGCTCGGCCAGATGAGTGAACTTCGGATCGTCGATCAGGTCGCCGCGCCCGACCGCGCGCAACAGCCGATGCCACTGATCATCCGTATGCGCCAGCACGCAGACCAGGCCGTCCTTGGTTTTGTAGGGTCGGCGATGAGGCGACAGCGCGCGGGGATAGCCAAGTCCGGCCTTGTCGCCCTGGACGCCGCGCCACAAATGGGTGGTCAAGTTGAACGAGAGCATGGTCTCCAGCATTGGTA
>JADHLJ010000301.1 GCA_016780745.1 Alphaproteobacteria bacterium
TCGACCGGTCGATCGCACTGATGCGGGCGGTCACCGAGGCGGCGCAGAGCCGGGCGGCGTTCCTTCATGGCGGGCGCGAGGTCCCGCCCGAGGACCAAGAAGACACTCGGTTGCGCGGCGAGATAGACCGCACCGCCCGTGCCGAGCCATGGGTGGACTTTAACGCTATTCCAACAATCGCCATCGACGCGCCGATGCCAGCGCTCTGGAACCGCGCGATGGCAAGCCTGCGGCGGGTGACGGAGGCGCCGGTCCTGCGGGTTGTCTACACGCCGGCGGACGCGCCGTTGCATGTCATGCGCCTGGTTATCCCGGGATTGGAGAATTTCAGCGAAGCGACCCTGCGTGTCGGACCCCGCCTCGCCGCCGAGCTTGAACGCACGGCGGAAGCCGAAGGGGCGGACTAAGTCGGCGCGGACAATTTATGGACGGATTGCGCTGGCGCTGATGGGATTGGTACCGCATCCGGTCGGGCGCAAGGCCGAGCCGTCGCTCCGCCCGATCAAGGACGGCCTGCATGTCGCCTGTCACCTGGTCGGCGATGACGGTGTCTCGCCCTTGGCGTGAGGGAGCGCGGCGGCTTTAACCCGCTTCCATGATCTGGGCCAGACCCGTCCCCTCAATCGCTTCGGTCGCGATCAGTATCAGCGACGATTGATCCGGGGCTGATCCTTCGAGGCGCGACATCATCTCCATCCGCGCGCCGACCCGCTGCCAGATTTCCGCGCGGCCCGGCGCGTCCGCGAAGACCAGGACCCCCTTGCCGCGAATAATCGATGCAGGCAGCGCCTCGGCGAAGCGCACGAAAGCGTCACGATCCAAGGGCTCGGCGGCGGTGAAGGTTCGGGTATCGAAAAACTCTTCGGCGTGATGGAGGTGGTGATCGTGGTGATCCCGATCCCGGCTATCACCCGTCACGTGCAAGCCGGTTCCCAGCACCACGTTCAGCGGCACGTCGCCCTTGGCGGAACGGAGCACCGGCGCGGTGGGGTTGAGCGATCGCAGGGACGTCTCGACCGTCTCGGTGGTCTCTCGGGAAACCAGGTCCGTCTTGTTCAGGACCAAGATATCGGCGGTGCGGATTTGCGTTGCCACCACCTCGCCGACCTTCGGGTCCGACATACGGGCGGTGAGGGTCTCGGCATCCACCAGCACCAGGATCGCGTCCGGCGAAAGCAGAGGATCGAGGCGCGCGAAGTCCATGATCCGGTCCGGCTCCGACACCCCACTGGCCTCGATCAGGACATGATCGAACCGCTCCGGTGCCTGCATCAGGGTCAGCATGGCGGTGATGAAGCCATCGCTCATCGAGCAGCAGATACAGCCATTGGCAAGCGCGATGGTCTGGCCGTCATGCGCCGAAATCAAGGCCTCGTCGATGGCCAACGCGCCGAAGTCATTGACCAGAACCGCGTAACGAGGGCCGCGCGCGCCGGCGAGCACGCGATTCAGAAGCGTCGTCTTGCCGGCCCCGAGAAAGCCGCCAATGACCGTGAAGGGTTTGGGCTCGGTACGCTGGGGCTCAATTCCTTCAGTCATCTAGACCGCGATATCCTTGCGCCCGGCGGCCCGGTGCGGCTCGCCGCCAGTGATCGTGCCCCAGATGCCGATATCCTTCAGAGTCTCGGGCGGCAGCTGACGCGGGTCATCGTCGAGCACCACGAAATCGGCGAACTTGCCGGGCTCGATGCTGCCGACCAGATGATCCATCTTCAGAGTATACGCCGCGCCGAGCGTGATCGCGTGCAACGCCTGATCGACGGAAATCCGCTCGCGCGGTCCCAACACCTTGCCGGAACTGGTCAGCCGGTTCACCGCGCACCAGGCGGTGAACAGCGGGCCGAGCGGGGTAACCGGCGCGTCGGAATGAATGGCGAAATTGACACCATGCCGCGCGGCGGTGGCACAGGCATCCATCCGCGCCGCGCGGTCCGGACCCATGGTGATGTCCCGGTGCTGGTCGCCCCAGTAATAGATGTGATTGGCGAAGAGATTGGAACAGATGCCGAGCGCCGCCATCCGCCGGAACTGTGCCTCATCAGCCATCTGGCAATGCTGTAGCGTGTGTCGGTGGTCGCGGCGCGGGGTCTCGGTCAGGGCCGCCTCGATGGCGTCGATCATGGTCTCCGACGCCTCGTCGCCATTGACGTGCAGATGCAGATGCGCGCCGGCCTTGTGGTACGCCCGCACCAGCTCGGTGAGCTGTTCCGGCGCCATGTTCCAGACCCCGTTCGGCGCGCCGTTGTAATAGCCCGGCCACTTAAGGCGACCACTGAAGCCCTGGATCGAGCCGTCGGTCATCACCTTGCAGAGCTTGTAGTAAAGCTTGTCGGAGCTGTCCGCCTGAACCCGGCGCAGCAGGGCGATCCCCTCCTCGGCTGGTTTATCCAGGGTGTTCATGGCCGGCAGCAGGCGAACCGGATAGCCGGGCGCCGAGGTCGCGCTTCGATAGGCCGCGAGGCTTTGATCGCTCAGGGTCGCGAAGAGGTCCGTCGCCGTGGTAGTCCCGGCATTGACCGCGGCTTGGCCGAAGCGCTCCAGATCCCGGGTCGACACGCCGCCGAAGAACGGATCGCCGGTGACCCGATAGGCCATGTATTTCGCCGCCGCCTCGGCGAGTTCTCCGGTCGGCTCGCCATTGCCGTCCTTGGTCACGCCGTGAACATTGGTGTCGCGGGTGATCCCGGCCTTCCCGAGCACCGCCGAGTTGACGTTCAGCAAATGCCCGTTGGAATGCATGATCACCACGGAGCGCGTCGTCGAGACCTGGTCGAGATGGCGGGTGGTCATTCGCTCGTTGTTGAAATAGATCGGATCGAAGCCCCAGGCGAACAGGGTCTTGTCCGGATCCGCCATCTCGCGTTCCAGCGAGATCAGCCGGTCAATGGACGATTGAAGATCGCCGCAGCCGGGCCAGATGCCGCCATCCGGATCGCGCCGGTCGAGATAGCCGATATAGGGATAGTCCCACATCCCGCCTTCCTTGGCATGGCAATGCCCCTCGACAAAACCCGGCATCAGCACTTTTCCGGCGAAACGGTCGTCCAGGCTGTACTCACCGAAGCCCTTCACGGTATCGAGGTCGCCGACCCCAAGCACCCTTCCCTCGCGGACCGCCACATGGGTGGCGTCGTGGCGGTAGGAATTCATGGTGATGATCCCACGGGCGGCGAAAATCGTGATGTCGGACAAGAGAAGCTTCCTGGATAAACCGAACCCGCGGGCCGGCGTTAGTCGCCGGCGCCGTCAGTCGATTGGTGATGGGTCATGTAGCCATGATGGGTGGCGATATGATGGGCCAGATAGTTCGCGTCGTGCCAGACCCCCCAGATAAAGGAGGACCCGCGCCGCGCCAGCCACGGCAGGCCGAGAAAGTAGACGCCTGACTCGCTGGAAACCCCGCGCTGGTGCCTTGGCTTGCCGTCTCCGTCGAAGGCGTCGACCTTCAACCAGTCATAATCGGCCGTATAACCCGTCGCCCAGATGATCGAGGTTATGCCGGCTTCGGCGAGGTCGAGTTCGTGGATCGGATCGCGCACGCAGTCAGCGTTCGGCGGGAAGACGCGAGCCTCGGGTTCCTCGGGTAAATCTAGGCCGTTGCGCGCGACATAGGCGTCGGCCTGGTCCAGGATCGACAGATAATCGCTGTCGCCTTTTTCCAGCAACGCCGCCAGGCCCGGCGCGAGGCTCATCACCCCGTCGGTGTAGTCATTGGCGCGGCCGATCAGGGTCATGCCCCGGGCGGCCAGGGCGCGAAAGTCGACGGTATAGCCGCCATGCGCGCCGCTGACCGCGATGGTCACATGCTCTGTTTCCGGCGCCGGAGCCTCGATATCCCAGAGGCCGAGAACCCCGAGCCACCAGCAATAATCGTAGCCGCGATAGCGTCTTGGGTAACGGCTATGCGGGCCCACCGACAGATACACCCGCCGACCGGACCGCAACAATTCATCGGCGATCTGGGTGCCGGAAGAGCCCGCGCCGACCACCAGCACCGCGCCCTGGGGCATCTGATCGGGATTGCGGTAGGCGTTGGAATGGATCTGGAGGAGCCCCGCGCCATCCGGCACCAGGGCCGGCAGGACCGGTTTCTGAAACGGTCCGGTCGCGGCGACCACATAGGAGGCGTCAATCGCCCCCTCGGAGGTTTGAACGTGAAAACCCGGGCGCCCGGTATTGCGGCGCACTTCCTCAACCGCCACCCCGCACCGGACCGGCGCCTTGATCCGGGCCGCATAGTCGACGAAATAATCCGCGACCGCGTCCTTATGAGGGAAGGAATCCGGGTCTGCCTCGGCGAATTCCATGCCGGGGAAGCGATCATGCCAAGCCGGACCGTTGGCCACCAGACTATCCCAGCGTCCGGTCCGCCAGCGTTCGGCGATCCGGTCGCGCTCCAGAACCAGATGCTCCAGGCCGCGATCGCTCAAATGCTCGCTCATGGCGATACCGGCCTGCCCGCCGCCGACGACGAGCACCTCGACTTTCTCGGCGGTCATCAGGCTAGCTCAGGGCCGCGCAGGCGCGTTGGATGCGGGTACAGGCCTCCAGCAACTCCTCGGTGCTTTGGGCATAGGAGATCCGAAAATGCGGAGAGACCCCATAAGCCCCGCCATGCACCACCGCGACATTCTCGGTCTCCAGGAGATAGAGCACGAAGTCGCGGTCATTCTCGATGATCTTGCCGGCGGGCGTCTTCTTGCCAATCACATCGGCGCAGCTGGGATAGACATAGAACGCCCCCTTGGGCACCGGACAGGACAGGCCCTTGGTCTGATTGACCATCGAGACCACCAGATCCCGGCGCTCCTGGAAGGACTTGGCCTGATCAGCGATGAAGTCCTGGGGGCCGGTCAGCGCCGCGATGGCGGCGGCCTGGCCAACCGAGCTGGCGCCGGAGGTGACCAGGGATTGCAGCTTGGTCATCTGCTGGATCATCGCCGCCGGCGCCGCCGCGTAGCCGACCCGCCAACCGGTCATCGCATAGGATTTGGACACCCCGTTCGCGGTCACCGTGCGCTCCCGCAAAGCCGGTTCGACCTCGACCATGGTGGCGAATTTCACGCCGTCGAAGGTGATGTGTTCATAGATATCGTCCATGATCACGCCGACATGCTCGTGCCGTAGCAGCACATCCGCCAGTCCGCGCAGCTCCGCCGCCTCGTAGACCGCGCCGGTGGGATTGTTCGGCGAGTTCAGCAACAGCCAACGGGTATTCGGCGTGATCGCCGCCTCCAATTGCTCGGGCGTGATCTTGAAATCCTGTTCGACCCCGCAGGGCACGATCACCGCCTTGCCGCCGGTGAATTTCACCATGTCGATATAGGCGACATAGTACGGCGCCGGCAGGATCACCTCATCCCCCACGTCGGTACCGGCCATCAGCGCGTTGTAGATCACCTGCTTCGAGCCGTTGCCGATGATGATCTCGTCGCGAGAGAACTCCAGACCGTTCTCGCGGCGGAACTTCTCAACCACCACGTCCTTCAGCTCGGCGCTGCCGCTGATCGTGGTGTACTTGGTCTCGCCGCGCATCGCCGCGTCCCGTGCCGCCTCGATGACATGGGCCGGGGTCGGAAAATCGGGCTGACCCGAGGCGAGCGCGATGACATCGACCCCCTCGGCCTTCATCTCCCGCGCCTTCTGCGACATCATCGCGCTGGGGGAGGTTTGAATACGGTCCATGTGGCGCGCGAACTTCATGGCAATGACTTTCCTCGTGGCGGGATACGACGCGGTGAACCGGCGTCGGGACGGCGAGATCGCAGAGTAAACCGGAACCGGGTCATAGTGAAACGCCAACGCGGCCCTCGCCCGCGTTCCCGGCTCAAAGACTAGACCGGCAAACTCACCCGCGCGCGCAATCCACCCATCGGCGCGGCGTCGAGGCTCAACTCGCCGCCATGGCTGCGCGCGATATCCCGAGCGATGGTGAGGCCGAGGCCGGTGCCGCCAGTCTCCGGATTGCGCGAGGCGTCGAGGCGGAAGAAGGGTTTAAAGACATCCTCGCGGTTGGCCTCGGGAATGCCCGGCCCGTCATCATCGACGGTGATCAGAACCGCCGCCTGATCAACCTTCATCGTCACGGCAACCGTTGCCGCGTAGCGCTTGGCATTGGTGATGAGGTTCGCGAGCGCGCGCTTCAAGGCCTGGGGCCTGGCCTCGAGCACGAAGGTCTCACGCTCCGGCAAGACCAGATTGACCGAGGAGCCGTCCCGGGTTTCCGCGCCCACCACATCAGCGACCAGGGCAATAAGGTCGGTCGGTATTGGCGTTTCGGTTCCCTCGCCGCGGGCAAAGGCGAGGTAGCCCTCGACCATGCGCTCCATATCCTGAACGTCGCTTTTCAACTCGCTGATCTCGGCGGCATCGCCCAGCATCG
>JADHLJ010000302.1 GCA_016780745.1 Alphaproteobacteria bacterium
TGTCCGACGGTCGCGATCTTCAGCACGGGCTCGTTTCCCGACAAGGCCGCGCCGAGAGGAGATGGCGTCATTGTCTTGTCGCGCGACGTGCTCTCGGATCTTTCGGCGGACGAGGTCGACGATGCATTGACTAAACTGGCCCGCCGATCAACCGACTAGGAATGCTCGTCGGTCTTGCGGGCGGTGAAGGTCTTGCCGTCGGCGTCCCTTACCAGGTCGACGATCTCGGGCTCGTCCTTGGCGCCACCCCGCCGCATTCCGGGAAAGCCAAACCGGCGCGGCTTACCTCCCTTGCGGGCCTTGTCGAGGCGCCCGATCAGTTTGAAGCCGTACCAGACCGCCGCGAGGATCGCGATCAGCATCAGGATTTTGTTCACGCTCAATAGCATGCCCCTTTTTAGAGTAGATCGGACATAAGGGGAACCATTCGCGCCAATCAAAGCTTTGGGACTATTCCGAGCCTTAAAGGGTTGATTGGCGGGGATGGCCAAAATCCAGCCTCTCGTCTAGAACCTCCGGCCATGATCAATCCACCACCAAACGCCCCCGTCGAGGCGATCAGCGACAAGGCCCGCGCCGCGAGCCTGGAGAAGACGATGGCGGAGCGCCCGGCGGGCGAGCCCATGCGGGTCTTCGCCTATGGCTCGCTGTTATGGGACCCTTGTTTTGACTTCACCAGCAAGCGGCCGGCGCGGTTGCCCGGATGGGTGCGGCGGACCTGTCTATGGACCGTCCACGCGCGAGGCTCGCTCAAGTGTCCCGGTCTGTTCTACGGCCTCGACGCGGAGCCTGGCGCGGCATGTGATGGGGCGGTCTTCGAACTCTCGGAAAGATCGCTGGACGAGGGGCTGGGCCGGCTCTGGCAAAGGGAGATGCACGCGGCCGTTTACGAACCGCGTTGGGTCGACCTCGAAATCGGTGACTCGAGGACGCGCGCGCTTACCTTCGTGGTAAATCGAAACCATCCGCAATATACCGGCCCAATCGATATCGAGGCCGCGGCCCGATATATCAGCGTCGCCAGCGGCAAGTTCGGAACCTGCGTCGAGTACTACACCGAGACACGCGCGTCGCTTCACGCCGAAGGATTTGTGGACCCGGAGATCGAAGCTTTGCTGACGCGTGTTGGGGCTTTAACAGCCAATCCCGCTTAACCCGCGCTCCTCGCGACCGATCCCAGTGGCGAGCGATAGGGCAGATGCCCTATCAACAGGTGCCGCGCCACGCCGTTTCCATCGGTAAAAGGTAAGATAAGACGCTGACAGTCATTCACCGGCGAGTCTTTCGGCGGCAGATGCCGCGTGTAGAGCGGGCGTTGCTCCTCCAACACGGCGCGAAACGCGGCGCCGAAAAATCGAGCAAGGGATTCGGCTGATTCAGCGACTTCGGTTCCCGTAAGATCCCGTTCATATCGCTCCGCGAGCGCCGTGCCGAAAACCCTGTACCGAAGTCCGCCCGATTCCTGGCATAAACCTATCAACGCTAGGTTCCCGAGCATGTACGAGACATCCTCCGGGTAAAAGTCGGAGCGCGACGGCACGCCGCCTTTCGCCAGGCCGCGCCAATATTCGTTCAATCGACGCAACTTTTCCGACTCGAAGGCTTGCGGCGACGGGTCCCAGTCCAGCCGCGGGGCGGCCGATCCAAGACCTTCAAAAAGCTTGGCAATCTCCAAGAACCGGTGGTGCAAAATCCAATCCAAGATCACCGCCGGCGCGGGTAACGTCTCGACGGTTGGTATCAACATGTCGATCTCGCCAGTAAAACGATTCCATCAGCATCGTTTCATAATCTCGCGAATGTATTAACAGAAGGTTTCCACCTCGCGATCATGCTCACACAATGGTGACGGACCGTGAGATCACGGCTCGCGCCGGGCCTCGTATCGCACCACGCCATGGGTGCCCCGATCCTCGCGGCCCATGAATTCCATGCCGATTTTCTCCAGAACCCGATGCGATGCCACATTATCCGCCCGGCTGTACGCAACGATTAGCGGCAAGCCAAGCGTGCGAAAGCCAAAATCTAGACAAGCGCGCGCGCCCTCGGTGGCGAGGCCGGAGCCTTGGAAGCGCGGGAAAAGTCCGTAGCTCACCTCGACAACATCGCCGTCATCGACATAGCGCAAGCCGCACTCGCCCATGAATTCACCGGACTCCCCGTCATGCGCCGCGAACAACCCGAACCCGTGCGCTTGCCAATGCTCCAACGCCACATCGATGGCGAGGCTGGCGGCGGCGGCGTCGCGGGCTCCATATTTCCGGATCGCCATCACCTCGGCATCGCCATAAAACGCAATCATGTCGGCGCGATGCGCCTCGCCAAGGCGCCTCAGAACCATCCGCTCGGTTCGCAACTCCATCTGTCAGCCGCCGAATTCAACGGCGTCGAGGCGGCGACGGCGCCAGAGGTCCGAGCGCGCGAAACGGGTCACCAGACCATGCAGCGGCATCTCCCTCGGCTCCATGATCGGCAGGGGCGCGTTCTCGGGCGCGCCGCCGCGCGCGAGCTCCGCCAGCACCGGGCCCATCGCGGTGGCCAACGCAACGCCACGACCATTGCAGCCGAGCCACGAGAACACTCCCGGCGCCAGAACATGCAGGCGCGGCAAGAAGTCGGGCGTCATCGCCAAAAACCCACTCCAAACATAATCCCATTCAACCTCGCCGATCTGCGGGAAGTTGCGCTGAAGCCGCGCGCCCACCATGGATTTGAGACGCTCTTCGGAATTGATGTCGAAAATTAGCGAGGCACCGCTCACCAAGCGTCCCTCCCAATCGTAGCGCGCGAATTGCAGATCACCACGGGTATCCGACAAGGCATGCCGGCCCGGCAGGATTGATTTTCGAACATTGTCGGAAAGCGGCTTGGTCGCCATCTGCCAGGTCTTGACCGGCACGAAGGTGCGGCGCAGGCGCGGCCATAGATCGTCGGAGTAGGCGTTGGTCGCCAGGACCACCCGCTCGGCGGTGACCGAGCCGTCGGGGGTGCGAATTCTCCAACCCTCGGGCACCCGTTCCAACGCCGTCGCCGGGGAGCGGGTGTGGATCCGCGCGCCCTTGCCCACCGCCGCCTTGGCGAGACCCCGCGCATAGGCCATGGGGTGAACCGTGCCGCCCTCATGGGCGATCCAACCACCATGCCACGCATCGCTTCCGATCAGGTCCCGAAGCGCCTCCCGGCTCAACAGATCGGCCTTGGCACCCCGGCTGGTCCATTCCTGGAGGCGGCGTTCAACCAGTTTCATCCGGCCCGGCGAATGCGCCGGCTGGATCCAGCCGTTCTGCTCGCCCGCCTTTTCCATGTCGTGTTCGCGGATCAGGTTGAAGACAAGGTTCGCCGAATCCCGAATCAGCGCGATCGTCGCCTCGCCCTTTTCGGGCCCGAAGGTCCGCAGAATCTCTTCCGGGTCCGCCTTGGCCAAGGTGGGGATGGCAAGACCATTGTTGCGCCCGGATGCGCCGAACCCGATTTCACTGGCCTCCAGGACCACCGTATCCACGTCCGGCGCCAGATGCAGCGCCGTCGATAACCCTGTATATCCGGCCCCGACAACCACAACATCGGCGGTCACGTCGCCGGCCAAAGGCTGGGTGTCGATCGGCGCCGGGGCGGTCGCCGCCCATACCGAATTCGGCAGGTCCGTCGGAGTCGATGTCAGGGCCACGCTATCCTCCAGAGATCAGGCTTAAGTCATCTTGCCAGCAAGGTCTTGAGATCCAGGCCGGGGTCGGCGACCTGTTCGGGCGTCGGGCTCGCACCGGCTTTCAAGAGTCGGCTGGCGATCATATAGGTCGCGCCGTCATTCATCGCATCCACCGCGAGGAGCTCCGCGCCCCGGTAATACCAGACCGACAGGCCCCCCTCGCGCTTTCCCGGGCGCGTGACGGTCGTCTCGAAGCCAGTATTGAGGCCGGCGATCTGCAGCTTTACGTCAAATTGGTCCGACCAGAACCATGGCGCCGGGCGGTAGTCGATGGCGGCGCCGGTCAGACTCTCCGCCGCCGCCTCGCCCTGATCGACCGCGTTCTGAACCGACTCCAATCGCCCCAACCCACCATTCAAGGGGAACCGCGCGCAGTCTCCCGCCGCGACGATCGCCGGGTCCGATGTCCGGCAGGCCGCGTCAACCAGGATCCCGTCATCCACGGCGAGTCCGGAGGCTTCGGCCAAGCCGTCATTAGGCAGGATACCGATGCCCACGACGACAAAATCAACCTCTATAACCTCTCCGGTGGCGAGGCGAGCGCCGGTGACTCGTCCCTGCTCTCCGATCAATGTCTCCAGGGCCGTGGATTCGCGGATCTCAACGCCGTTGTCTTGATGCAGCGCGCGGAAAAAATCGGATGTCGCCGGCGCCGCGACGCGCTGAAGGATCCGGTCCGCCATCTCGAGAACCGTGACCCGGAGGCCCAACTTGGCCGCGACCGCCGCCGCCTCGAGACCGATATAACCGCCGCCAACCACGAGCACGGAGCGGCCCGGAGCGAAATCCCGGACCATGGCATCGACGTCTTCCAACGAGCGCACGGTGAAAACCCCGGCCAGATCGCCCCCGATGGCGAGAGGCAGACGGCGGGGCGTGGATCCCGTCGTCAGCGCCAAACTCTCGTAAGTTAGACTCTCGCCGTTGGACAGGTTCACGCAACCCGCCGCTCGATCGATCCGCTCGACCCGAACCCCGAGACGAAGCGTTACGTCGTGATCCTCATACCAACGCTCCGGTCGGATCAGCAGTCGCGCGAGATCAATTTCGCCAAGCAGGTATTTCTTGGAAAGCGGCGGGCGTTGATAGGGCGGGACGGTCTCCTCCGAGACCAGGGTTATCGGGCGCGTGTCGCCGAGATCCCGGAGCTTGGCGATCAGCGATACCGCGGCCTGGCCGCCGCCTATAACGATCAAGGTACCGGCCAATGCCGTCTCTCCCCGCATATACGGCGCGCTTTGCCCTTAAGCATCACGCGCGGCGCCAAATCTATAACCCGAAACGGTTCCACATGGCCCGCGCCTCGATACCGGCCAACAACGACCCGGCCAAGCCCGCCGCGAGGTCCTCGCCGTCGCTTGCCGACATTAGACCTTTCGGACGCAAACCCAAGCGACTCAACAATCCCTCGCGCGGGCCATGCACTCGGAATTTCACATTCTCGCCATAACGTTCGCGCATCACCCCTCGCACATCGCCAAACCCGTCGATCAGGCCAAGCTCCAACGCCTTCGCGCCGGTCCAGAACGCGCCGCTGAACAGCTCTTCCGGCTCACCCTTGAGACGCGCGCCCCGGCGCTCGCACACCCAATCGCGAAACCGCTCGAAGATATCGTCCTGAAGCGCGCGCAGATGTTCCACATGCGCCGGGTTCTCGGGCTGAAATGGATCCAGCATGCCCTTTTTCGCACCGGTGGCGTGCAGCCGACGCTCAATGCCGAGCT
This sequence comes from Alphaproteobacteria bacterium, assembly GCA_016780745.1. Lineage (GTDB taxonomy): Bacteria > Pseudomonadota > Alphaproteobacteria > Thalassobaculales > Thalassobaculaceae > JADHLJ01. The sequence continues at coordinate 5,431 of JADHLJ010000302.1, forward strand.
TGGCGATCGCGGCCTCGAAACCAAACCCCGACGAGATCACCCCGATCGAGCCGATGATCGAGCTGGGATTAGCGTAAATCTCGTTTCCGGCCAGCGCGATCCAATAGCCGCCGGACGCCGCCACATCCTCGCAGAACACGAAAACCGGTTTCTCCTTCTCGCGCGCCAGATCGCGCACCCGCTGTTGGATCAGATCCGATTGGACCGGCGATCCGCCGGGCGAGTTGATGACCAGCGCCACCGCCTTGACCCGACTCCCGGAAAACGCCGCCTCCAGTCGCCCCGCGACGCCGCGCAGACCCAGGCCTCGGCCGAAGGGCACGGCATCGCCAATGACGCCACTCAGACGCACGACGGAGACCACCGGATCGCGGCGGCGGAAGGGATTAAGTTTTTTCAGAATTTCCATGCCTCGAAGATAAGCACGCGTCGTCACGACGCCAAGTGGGCGCGTGAAAAGGAAACGTCAAAAGAGTTCCCAGGGACGGGTCACCCCTTGAACAAATCACCATGACCGCCATGGCGGCGACCGCGCGAGAAAAACACCAAAAGACCACCGGGGAGCGCAAACACCACGAAAGCCGGCGCCAACAATATCGTCGAGATCACCGGGTGCCAGAGGATCGGGTGCAGATACCGCGCGATCGCCGGCTCCGCCAGTTTGAGACTGGTCTCGTGCACGGCGAACCAGAATGATCCCGCGTCGATCAAGGCAAAAGAGCCGGTCAACAGCCATTTTACCAGGTCGTGGCACAGAATTGCCACGCCCAGCGCCAACAAAACCCAGCCAATTCCCGCTATCACCACGCGCATCGCATTGACCACTTCCGCGCTTCGCCGACCGCCACGCGGGCCGGTCTTCCAAGGGCGCACATTAGGCCAATCATGCCGGTCCGCGCAAACCATGCAAAACCGCATTCGGAAAGTTGCAATCGTCACCCGGCTTCG
>JADHLJ010000303.1 GCA_016780745.1 Alphaproteobacteria bacterium
AGGAAGAACACCCAGCGCCAGCCCAGTTCCTCCGAAAGGTAACCACCGAAGGTCGGGCCGATGATGGGGCCGAACACGACGCCCATCCCGAAGATCGCGGTGGCGGTGCCGTGCTCGTCGCGCGGGAAGATGTCGAGGATCATCGCCATGCAGACCGGCACCAGCGGCGCGCCGAACCCGCCCTGCAGGATTCGGAAGAAGACAAGCTGTTCCAGGTTCTGCGCCAGCCCGCAACAGACCGAGGCGATGGTGAACCCGATCGCGCAATACAGCATCAGGCTGCGCCGGCTGAACCGGGAGGCCAGCCATCCCGAGGCCGGCGTGACCACGGCGGTCGCGACGATATTGAAGGTCAGCACCAGCGCGATCTGATCAACGGTCGCCGCGAAGGTCCCCTGCATCTTCGGCAGCGCCACATTCGCGATCATCACCGTCATCGTGTAGAGCATGGTCACGAAAGTCAGCGTCGCCAGCATGACATAGCGATGGACGGTCGACTCCGATGCGGGGGCGGCGTGGTCGGTCAAGGCGCGGTTTCAGCTTGGATGAGGAGCACGCGGGCTCGGCTGGTCATAATCGCACGGAACGCACCACTTGTCGCGGGCGGCGCGACGCCTCAGCCGTCGTTGTCTCCGGGGCCGTCAACCAACGCGGCCAATCGAGCGCGGGCGGTCTCCAGAGAGCCATGATCACGGGGTGCCAATCTCCCCTCCGCCGCCAAGGCTTCGAGAATGGCCACCGCCTCGCCCCAATGCGCGCGCGGATCCCCGCCGGCCAGCGCGATCTTGGCATGGTTGAACGCGAGATCGCGTCGCCATCCGGCGTTGCCCGGATCATCGCGGGCCAGGGCCTCTCGGATCTCCAAGCTCTCTTGAAACCGCTTGAGTGCGCCGTCGAGATCGCCCTTGGCGACCAGCACGTTGCCGATCCTGTCCAGCGATACCGATAGATCGCGTCGCCATCCGGCGTTGCCGGGATCATCGCGGGCCAGGGCCTCTCGGATCTCCAAGCTCTCTTGAAACCGCTTGAGGGCGGCGTCGAGATCGCCCTTGGCGACCAGCACGTCGCCGATCTTGTTGAGCGATACCGATAGATCGCGTCGCCATCCGGCGTTGCCCGGATCATTGCGGGCCAGGACCTCTCGGATCTCCAAGCTCTCTTGAAACCGCTTGAGAGCGGCGTCGAGATCGCCCTTGGCGACCAGCACGTCGCCGATTCTGTCCAGCGATATCGATAGATCGCGTCGCCGCCGCGAATCGTTTGGTTCGACGGTGGCGCGTTCGGCCATGATTTCGTGAATGAGCTCGAACCGGTCGAGCGCTTCCGCGAGATTTCCTTGATCGACGAGGTTCTCGGCGATCTCGTTGTGTAGGATCGAAAGTTCCCTTGAATTTGACGTATCAGTGCCGGCTAAACCCGCTTCGGCAACTTCGCTCGACCGGAGTAAGTCGCCCGCGCGCCTGTGAAGTCGGGAAAGATAGATGTAATCCCGCGGATCAACCGATCCGAGCGCGATCACACGCTCATAGGCGTTGCGGGCGCGGCGTGTGTCGACGGGATAGGCGATTTCGCCGACTTGGCGCCAGAGCGCGACGGCGTTGGTGGTCGCGGTCTCGGCGGCGGCGGCGAGGCGGTCGAGACCGGACGGGATGTCGCCCGCGCCGATGAAGCGAAGCGCCTCGATCTGTGCGTCGGAGCCTTGCTCAACGGCTTCCTCGACCGCCTCGGTCATGGCGGTGTCCGCTTGGGCGTCGGCCTCGGACTCCGATGGGCCCGCCTCGGCGCGCAATCGGGTGAGCGCTTGGTCGGCGAGGGCGGATTTCAGTTGTTGGAAATGTTCCGCCTGTTCCGGCGAGAGGCTACCCTCGTCGGCGAGTTCCTTCAGAAACTTGAGATCACTTTCCCTGTCCGCCGCGATTGGCGCGGGCGATGGTTCTTCGGGAGTGGAATACTTCACGAATCCGAGGATATGGGAGGCCATCAAGGCAAAACCCTCGCTGGCCGCCTTGTATTTTGTCAGGACCAACCAACCGAGACCTATCAAGACCAAAAGGAGTCCCGCGCCAAGGTAGAAGCCGCCATTGCTCGCCGTGCAAGCCGCAACCTGATCCTTGTGGCCCACGTATGTCAGGAGGGTACAAAAGTCCGCCAAGCTCAGGTCGGTTTGGCTCCAAATCAACCATCCGCCGAGCCCGAGCACGCCGACGACCGCGGCGATGCGTCCCCGGCGCCAGCCGCCCGCCTTTCCGTTCTGATCCGCGCCGTTGCTCATGCCGCCTCCCGCGGCCATTAGAGCATGAGCGGCGGCGCGCGCCCACATAACATTATGTTTGGGCGGCAATTGGGCTCACCGACCGTCGCGGTCGGTTGATCAAGTATCACATTTCGGCTTGGCCCGGCCCGCTATTCGCGCGACCCTTCCGGTTGAACGGAGATACCGGGATCAACCGCGCGGGAGGCGAGCATGGATATCGGCTTGCAGATGGTTTTCACCAAATACGGCTGCGAGGAAAGCGTCAGCGACGAGCAGGTTTGGGACGAGGAGCTGCGGATCGCCGGGATCGCGGCGGATTCCGGCTTCGACTGTCTCTGGGCGGTGGAGCATCACTTTCGCGACTACTCGTTCTGCCCGGACAATCTCCAGGTCATGTCGTATCTGACGGCCAAATACCCGGATATCGACGTCGGCACGGCGGCGATCATCGTGCCCTGGCAAGACCCGCTCAGGGTGGCCGAGAAGGCGGCGGTGCTGGATCATCTGTCCGGCGGACGGCTCCGTCTCGGCATGGGACGCGGCTTGGCGCGGCGGGAATTCGAGGGGTTCCGCACCACCATGACCGAGTCCCGGGAACGCTTTGACGAGGCCGCGGCGCTGATTGTCGATGCCATGCGCACCGGCTGGATGGAAGGTGACGGCAAGCATTATAAGCAGCCCAAGGTCGAGATCCGGCCGCGACCGCGCTTTCCCATCGACGAGCGGATCTATGCCGTGGCTTCAAGCGAGGACTCGGTGGTCTCCGCCGCCAAGCTCGGTGGGCGCATGGTGATGTTCGCCGATCGCCCCTGGGAGAAACGGCTTCCCCAGATCCAACAGCATGCCCAGCTTTTCGAGGAGATCCACGGGCGTCCCGGGCCGCCGCCCCTGACGGCGGATTTCTGTGTCTGCACCCCGACCATGGACGGCGCCGAGGAGCAGAGCCGGCGGTACATGGGGACCTTCGTCTATTCCAACTACGATCACTACGAGCTTCTGGGCGAGCATTTCTCGAAGATCAGTGGCTATGACAGCTATGCCGCCAAGGTCGAGGTGGCCAAGGAAGTCGGCATCGAGGGCATGGTCGACGGCTTCATGCAGGCCGCGGTCTGGGGAACGCCGGACCGGATCTTGCGGGAATTCGAAAAACGCCGCGAGATGATCGGCGATTTCGAGCTCGCCACCTCGTTCCGCTTTGGCGGCATCCCCTATGACCTCGCCGAGGCATCAATCAAACTCTTCGCCAAGGAAGTCCTGCCGGTTCTCAAGACCTGGAAGGACGAGATCCGGGGCCAGGCGGCGGAATAGAGGAGAGGGCGCGAGCCATGACCGACACGGAACTCAACACCCTCATCGACTTGCTGACCTCAAGGCCGAAGCCGCCAAACCCGACGCCGGAGATGCTGCGCGAACGCTTCGACAAGCTCGCGGATTTTCTCCCCACGCCGGACGATATCCAGTCCGAGCCGGTGACGGCCAATGGCGTGGCGGGAGAGTTCATTGCCGCCCCCGGCGCGGACCCGACGCGATGCATCTACTATCTGCACGGCGGTGGCTATGTCATCGGCAACGTGAACACCCATCGCGTGCTGGCCTATGACCTTTCCAAGGCATCCGGCGCGCGGGTGCTTTCCATGGATTACGGTCTCGCTCCGGAGCATCCGTTCCCGGCGGGATTGGAAGACGCGGTCAAGGGCTATCAATGGTTACTCGCATCCGGCGTGCAGCCGGAACACACGGTAATCGCCGGGGATTCCGCCGGCGGGGGCCTCGCCGTCGCGACACTGCTCGCGCTGAGGGACCGGGGTGTCGCGCTTCCGGCGGCGGCGGTTTGCTTCTCGCCCTGGGTGGATCTGCTGGGCGAGGGGGCGTCCATGACCACCCGCGCCGACGTGGATCCCATGGTTCAGAAGGACGCTTTGCTCTTCTACACCGATCTCTACATGGCTGGCGGCGATCCCAAGAACCCGCTCGCGAGCCCGCTTTACGCGGATCTTGCCGGCCTGCCGCCGACACTGATCCAAGTGGGGGACGCGGAGACCCTGCTGGACGATTCCACGCGGCTGGCGGCGCAAATGAAAGCCGCCGGTGTTGAGGTGGAATTGGAGGTCTGGGACAAGATGATCCATGTCTGGCAACTCTTCGCGCCGATCCTGTCCGAGGGCCGCGAGGCGGTCGCCAAGGCCGGTGCGTTCGTTGCCGCGAAAACCCGCTAGCATCGCCTCTGAAAGGCATTCGTTAAGGGCAACCCGATGACTGGTTCAAATGAGTTGATAGCGCTGTCCGCGCGCGAGGCGGTCAGGCGTCTTGCCGCGCGGGAGATCTCGCCGTTGGAGTTTATCGACGCGGCGCTTGAGCGGATCGCCGTGGTGGAGCCCGCCGTCAATGCCCTGCCGACCCTCTGCGCCGAGCGGGCGCGGGATCATGCGCGGCGCCTGACCGATCTCGGGGACGGGGACAAGCGAGGCCGGCTTCACGGCTTGCCGGTGGCGATCAAGGATCTCATGGATGTCGAGGACGTGCGCACGACCCGAGGCTCGCCAATCCACGCGAACCGGGTGCCGACCGACTCGCACCCGCTGGTCGAGCGGATCGAGGGGCGAGGCGGCATCGTGCTCGCGAAATCCAACACGCCTGAATTCGGCGCCGGCGGCAATACCTTCAACGAGGTGTTCGGGCGGACCTTGAACCCCTGGAACACCTCTCTCACATGCGGAGGCTCTTCCGGCGGGGCGGCGGTGGCGCTGGCGACCGGGGAGATCTGGCTCGCGCATGGCTCCGACCATGGCGGCTCGCTGCGCAAACCGGCGGCGTTCTGTTCGATCGTGGGATTGCGGCCTAGTCCGGGCCGGGTGACCCGCGGCACGGCGGCCAATCTCTATAGTCCAAGCTCGGTCGAGGGGCCGATGGCGCGTGATGTCGGCGATCTGGCGCTGTTCCTGGACACGATGGCGGGTGTTGACCCTCGGGACCCGCTGACCCGGCGCGCGCCGGACGAGCCGTTCCTTTGCGCCGTGGAGCGTGCCTTGGACGGCGATGCGTCGGTCCGTCCGAAGCGGGTCGCCTGGACGGCGGATCTCGGAGGCGCGGCGGCGGTGGATCGCGAGGTGCGCGAGATCTGCGAGGCGGCGGCGCGGAAGTTCGAGAAGATCGGCGTCGAGGTCGTCGAGGATTGTCCGGATCCCGGTCGAATCGACGAAGCCTTTCAGATTCTGCGAGCCCTGATCTTCGTGGTGAACCGCGAGGCTGATCTCGAAAACCACCGCGATCAACTAAAGGCGGACATCATCTGGAACACCGAGAAAGGACTGGCCCTCACGGCCTCCGACATCGCCTGGGCGGAGCGGGAAAGGGCGGCATATTATGGCCGGATGGCGGCGTTTTTCGAGACCTATGATGCTCTGCTGCTGCCCTGCACGCCGGTGCCGCCCTTCGACGTGACCCTGCGCTATCCGCCGGTGATTGATGGCCAGGCCGTGGACAACTACATCGCCGGATCGCTTATCACGTCCGCGATCACCCTAAGCGGTTCTCCCGCGCTATCACTGCCCGCCGGATTCACCGGTGATGGGCGCCCGGTCGGGTTGCAGATGGTCGGCAAACCCTATGGCGAGGCGGACCTGCTGGCGGCGGCGGCGCTTTTGGAACAAGAGACCGGGTTGATTGGCTTGGTGCCGATCGATCCACGAGTAGGCACGGTTCCCTCGACAGCCTATGGCCGAGAGGGCGACGGAAAGCCCAAGGGGGAATGATGGAAGCTGGAGCCGCCCTGGTCGGGGCCCTGATCGACGCTGGCGTGGACACCGCGTTCACGGTCCCTGGAGAGAGCTTTCTGGCGGTGCTTGAAGCCCTGCGCCTCAACCGCAATCGGGTGCGCCTGGTCTCGGTGCGCCAGGAGGGCGGCGGCACCTTGGCGGCGAATGCCTATGGCGCGATCCGCGGCAAGCCCGCCGCCGTCTTCGTCAGCCGGGGACCGGGCGTCACCAATGCCTCGATCGGTCTGCACACCGCCTATCAGGATTCGGTCCCCCTGGTGCTGTTCATGGGCCAGGTGCGAAGCCACATGATAGGACGCGAGGCATTTCAAGAGATTGACCCGCACAGCGCCTTTGCCT
>JADHLJ010000304.1 GCA_016780745.1 Alphaproteobacteria bacterium
GACGGTGGGCCGCTTTGGGACGTGGTGCTGGCCGGCGATGTCTGTTACGAGCGCCCGATGGCCGAGCGCATGCTCGCCTGGCTGACGCGCCACGCCAATGCCGGCGCGCTGGTGCTGATCGGCGATCCCGGACGCGCCTATCTGCCGACTATCGGCCTCCAGGAAGTCGCCCGCTATCCGGTGCCGACACCGCTGGAATTGGAAGATCGCGAAATCAAGGACACGGCTGTTCTGCGCGTTCTTCCGAACCCATAATGCCGAGCCAATCCCCGCCATTTACATAGTGGGTCGCGAATAACTCACCCACTTGTTTCCTTCGCTGAAGCGGGCGAAGCAGCGGTGGTGTGTTTCTTGGCGACAACGAAAATGGAATCGGACTTCTCGGACCGCATCTGCTGATCAATCTGGAATCCAGCGGCGGCAAAATCTTCGGTCAGTTCCTCGATACTAAAAAATTTGATCATCGGAAGCAGCCCGAGAAAATGCCCAACAGATAGGATAAATCGCAGCGGCGCGAAGAGACCTTTCAAACAGCCTGTCGAGGAGACGAAGAGACCATCGGGCTTCAACATGCGCCAAACCTTGGCGATCACGTCCTCTTTGTTCTCCAAGAGATGCAGGATGCTGTGGCACATGACCACATCGTAACTGGCCTCCGGAGCATTGAAATCGTCAATGCTGGATTGCTGGAACGTAACGTTCGCGATTCCAGCCGCGGCGGCCTTCTCCCGGGCGATCCTAAGCATACCGCCGGAGATATCCACGGCTGTTATATGTCCTATCCGCGGTGCGTGAATAAGTGCCGTCGTGCCCGTTCCGCATCCAAGCTCCAGGACTTGCATATCGGGTTTAAGATAAGCCCTGGTCATCTCCAGCTTTTTTTCATAACTCGCCGGGTCGGGTACCGGTCGCCTCGCGTAACCCTTGGCGTGTCGATCCCAGAATTTGGATGGTCGGAGCATGGCTTCCCTTGTGCGTGACAACAATTCTAGAGTGCGATCGGTTTAATCGGAATCGCGAAGCGATGGAGATTCGATCGTGAATCGCACTCACCTTCAATGAGATAGAGCAGATTCACGACTTCCAAGGCGATCACATAGTGATCGCGTTAAAAGACGATCTGCTCTAGTCGACTTTGTATCCATGCGTACAGAAACTGAAAATTGCGCAAATCCGTCTAGATGCTATGCTTTTTTGCATGGATTGGCGTTCGGTAAATTTTGACTGGAATCAGGTGCGCGGATTTCTCGTGACCGTCGAGGAAGGCTCGTTCTCGGCCGCTAGCCGTGCGTTGGGTTTGACCCAGCCAACCTTGGGCCGCCAAGTCGCCGCGCTCGAGGAGCGGTTGGGCGTCACTCTGTTTGAAAGAGTCGGACGGTCTCTTACGCTAACCAGATCAGGTCTGGAGCTCTTGGAGCATGTGCGGGCGATGGGTGACGCGGCGAGCCGACTGGCTCTCTCGGCCTCTGGTCAGTCGAAAGCTATTGAAGGACCTGTCTGCATCACCGCCAGCGACATCGTATCGATGCATCTATTACCCCCGGCCCTTGCTCGCATCAGGGAACTGGCGCCAGGGATTGAGGTCGAGGTCGTGGCGTCCAACGACGTCCGTGACTTGCAACGGCGAGAAGCCGACATCGCGATTCGTCACGCGCGCCCGGAACAACCGACCTTAATCGCCAGATTCCTGCGTGAAATGCCCGCGCGATTCTATGCTTCGAGTGACTATCTCGACCGCATCGGGCGGCCGAAGACGCTGGAAGACCTCGCCGAGGCGACTTTTATCGGTTTCGATCGATCGGGCCGGATGCTCGAGAGGCTGAACCAAGCTGGCCTCCCGTTAACGCGTGGAAATATCAAGCTCATCTCGGAAAACGGCGCGGTTGCTTGGGAACTGGTCAAGCGCGGCCTCGGGGTCTGTGTGATGCTCGAAGACCTTGGCATCAACACGCCGGGGGTGGAATGTGTTCTGCCGAGCTTTGATCCGTTCCCAATTCCAGTTTGGCTGGTTACCCATCGGGAATTGAACACAAGTCTCCGTATACGATTGGTTTTCGATGTTCTCGCCGAGGCCCTGGGACGCCCGGAAACGGTCTAACTAACCGCCGCCCCGTTGATCAGGGCCACGGCCAGCTTGATCGAAACCAGAAGGATCGCGGTGCCGATCTCGCCATCCTCGATGCGCTTGGAGAGATCCCGCAGCCAAAGATCGATCACCTTGAAGGTGGCGAGCTGAAGCACCAGGGTGACCAGCCCCCAGATCACGATATCCCAGACACTGGCGCTGTTGGCCATGCAAACCGATAGCGGGATCGCCAGCCCGAGGATCGCGCCCGCCAACGACACGGCCGCGGCGCTATTACCCTCGCGGATCAGCTTCATCTCATCATGCGGCGTGATCCACATATAGACGAAGACCCCGGCCACCAACATCGCGATGGTGACCGCGAAATGGGTCAGCAGAAACGGAATTCCCGCCAGAAAACTGTGTAACGCCGCTTCCATGTCGGGTCTCCCAAAAATAAAAACTGGGCTCAATTACCGATTAACAATGGAGCCTCGGAAGGTCGCTGACAAGGTGATCCGCTATGCCAGTCCAACAAATGCCATTGTCAGCTTGAGGAGTGCATGCGCGGGGAACTTGGCCTTGGCCTATGGCCATTGCCTCTAGTACCTTCCGATTAGGGGATACCATATGTCGGACGATGTAAGTAAATGGCTGGAAAGCCTCGACCTCGCGCGTTACGCGGGAGCGTTCGCGGATAACGAGATCGGTTTCCAGGACTTGCCGTTTCTCGGGGAAGCCGATCTAATCGAGCTTGGACTGCCCATTGGTCCGCGACGGCGTGTTGAGCAAGCGATCACGGAACTTGTCGAAACCCCTTCCCCAGCGCCTGTCGGTTCCGTCGAAGAGGCACCATCAACCGAAGCCGAGCGGCGTCAGCTGACTGTCATGTTCGTTGATCTGGTTGGCTCGACCAAACTGTCGGGACGTCTCGACCCCGAGGACCTAAGAACGCTGATGCGGCGCTACCAGGCCGCCGTGGTCGAGGTGATCGAAAAGCATGGCGGATATTTGGCGAATTGGCTTGGCGACGGGGCAATCGCCTATTTCGGTTGGCCGAGCGCCGGCGAGGATCAGGCGGTCCGGGCGGTTCAAGCCGGGATCGGCGCGACGGCGGCGGTGGGGCGGCTACCGCTTCTCGAAGGATCGACCGAGATGCTAGCCGCCCGGGTCGGGATTGCCACGGGTCAGGTTGTGGTCGGTGATCTGGAGGATGGCGAGGTTGGCTCGCGAGGCATGGTGACCGGAGAAACCCCGAATCTCGCGGCCCGGCTGCAAGGAGCGGCGGAGCCCGGTAGCGTGGTGATCGGTCAGACCACGCGAGCACTGGTGCGCGCGGGTTTTACCCTCGACTTTCTAGGGCCACTTGAGCTCAAGGGATTTAACGCGCCGGTGGACGCCTGGTCGGTGATCGCGGAGCAGGCCTCGTCGGATCGTTTCGAGACTTCGGATCGTCGATTGACCACCTTTACCGGACGCATGCACGAGGTCGGCCTTTTGCTCGACCGTTGGAACCAGGCTGGGGAAGGCGAAGGACAAGTGGCGGTGATCTCGGGAGAGCCGGGTATCGGCAAGTCACGAATCGTGCAGACCTTTCGCGACCGCATTGAAAACGATCCTCATAATCCTGTCGTGTTCCAGTGCACGCCACATCACTTGAACTCGGCGCTCTACCCGATAATCCGGCGGCTTGAGCAAGTCGCCGGCATCGTGACCGGTGACGCGCCTGACCAAACCTTGACCGGATGGAATCTCTTTTACGGCGCGCGACCCTCGACATCACCGAGGCGGCGCCGCTCATTGCCGCGCTATTGTCGATCCCATTCGAAGATAGATACGGCGCGTTGGAAATCGCTGCTCATCATCAGCGCGTGGCAACACTACGGGCACTACAGGACCAGCTTCTCGCCCTTGCGCGGCACGAACCAGTGCTCTTCATTTTGGAGGATGCGCACTGGATCGACCCAACCACGTTGGAACTAATCGCCGAGATCGTCCCCCGGCTCACGGGCCAACGCATTCTGATGCTCATTACAACGCGCCCCGAGTGGCAAGCTCCCTTTCTCGGGCACGGTCATGTCACCACGCTAAATCTGACGCGGCTGTCACGTGCTCAGGTCGCGGCGATCGCCCAGGATGTCGCGGGCCGGGCATTATCCGAAAACGCGATCGCCCGCATAACCGAACGCACCGACGGTGTGCCGCTGTTCGTCGAGGAATTGACCAAGGCAATGGCCGAGGTCGGTTTCGATCTCGCCGAGGCGGATGTACCGGTGACCTTGCAAGCTTCATTGATGGCCCGATTAGACCGACTGGGATCGGCGAAGGAGATCGCCCAGATCGGCGCGGTGATCGGTCGTGAGTTCAATCGCGACCTGCTGGCGCGTGTTATTCAGTGGAGTGAGGACGATCTAACCTTGGCCCTCGCTCGCCTCATGGAGGCGGAGCTTATTTTTCCCGCGCCGCGCGACGAGATTTATACCTTCAAGCACGCACTGATCCAGGACGTGGCGTATGAGAGTCTTTTACGCCAGCGCCGACGGGCCCTGCATTTATCGATCGCCGAGTCACTATTGGAGAACCGAAGCACCGGGGCTGCTCCGGAGATTCTAGTGCATCATTTCGAACGCGGCGACGATCTTGTCAATGCTCTGACGTGGTCCGAGAAGGCAAGCATTGCAGCGGCGGAGCGTTCCGCCCAACCGGAAACCGTGGCGCACGCGTCGAGCGCGCTAAGAATTATAGGAACCATGAGTCCAGATGATGATCATGGAAAGACGGAACTGTCGCTCCTCCTCCGTCTAGGGCATGCCCAGTTTGGCGCCGTTGGGGGCGGGGCGCCTGAAACCATCGCGACTTTTGAAAAAGCCGAACTTCTCGCCGCGCGATTACATGATTCCAGCTCCCGTGTGATTGCCCAGTATGGTCGATACATCGGTCAGATGCTCACCTGCCAACTCCGACATGCGTACGAAACCGCGAATCAGGTCGCGGCCATCGCGCGTGAAAGTGGGGTGGAATGGATGGAATTGACCGCCCAACGCCAATTGGCGGGGGCGCAATTCTTGATGGGAGATCTTACTGAAGCCCACGAAAACCTGCTGCGATCAATGCGATACGGAGAGCACGTCGTGAAACAGATTCCACCGGGAATCGCGCACAATCCGGCGACGACAAGGCACGGCTTGCTCGCGCATGTCGAATGGGCGATCGGTGATGTGGACGCGGCGATGACAAGGATGGACGATACGGTTGCTACCCTCGTTCGCGACGGAGCTGACGCCAATTCGATTTCCTTCACTTTGACTTGGGCGACGCTTCTCGGAGTCTTTCATCGCCATGCGGAGCGCCTGCGTTCAGCCGCGACTCATTTGATTGACTACGCGAGTCGCACCGGCGGGTTGTTTTGGGAGCAATTTGGCCGATGGGGCCTTGGAACAGCCGAGGTGTGGAGTGGAAATCCCCAAGGCTTGGCCTTGGCCAAGGCCGCGGTCGACGGGACAGTCGCCACCGGCGCTAATCAGCATGTACCTCTTCAGTACGTATGCCTCGCCGAGGGGTACGCCTTGAATGGACAAATGGCCGATGCCTTGGCGGTACTGGAGGACGCCAAGGAGCTGATCGCGGGAACCGAGCAGCGCATATACGAACCGGAGATGCACCGCTTGCGCGGTGTCGTGCTGGAAGGCTTCGACCGGACCGAGGAGGCTCGGGCGGCCTATGAAACAGCGGTGGCCATCGCCAGCGCACAAGGCAGCATCACGTGGCGGGACCGGGCCGCGGCGAATCTCGCGGTGCTCGACGCTCGCGGCTAAAACGGTTCATGTTTTGACGGAAACAACACACATCCGTCGTCCTCGCGAAAGCGGGGACCTTGCTCTGGCACGTGGAGGTCCCCGCTTTCGCGAGGACGACGGATCTTATACGCGTCGCGTTTCAATCAAGACTTGAAGGGCTCTAGAACGGCGTTCGGCGCTACCCCTCCACCGATCGCCGGGCGGCGCCGGATGAGATCTGGGCGACCACCGCGTCGGTGATCGGCTTGGTGCCGTCACTTCCGCCGAGCTCGTACGGCGTCAGATCACCACCGGCGAAGGCGCCCTCGACCGCCGCCGAGAACACCCGGCCCGCGGTCACGCAATCGGTGACGCCGTGCTTATGACCGAGCCAGTCCAGCATCATCGCCGCCGACAGGAAGGTGGCGACCGGATTGGCCTTGCCCTGGCCGGTAATGTCCGGCGCGCTGCCGTGACAGGGCTGGAACACCGCGTGATGCTCGCCGATATCCGCCGACGGGGCCA
>JADHLJ010000305.1 GCA_016780745.1 Alphaproteobacteria bacterium
CACGTCGACATGGGTATTTACCCCGTTGAGGCCCGGGACCGCCTCGGTGGCCGGTCGGGAACCAAAGACCGACACCGCGAGATATCCCGCCGCCGGCAGGGCTTTGGCCAGATCCGCGACCATCCGGTTCCAAGGTGGGACGAAACAAGCGAGTAAATCATCGCCAAATAAATCGGCCAGGCGTTCACGGCCCGCGCGGGCCTCCTCGGCAAGAATTTCGACTGGCCGGGCGTCGCCGAACTCCGCCTTCTTTCCGGCGCCTTGCTGGTGATCGACATGCGCCCAACCGTGTACCGCGACCCGCGCCGGGAAACCTTGCAAGATTTTCGGAAGATTTGGCGAGGCCCAACGCGGCACCACCGCGAGCATCGGTTCGATTTCCAGGTTCGCCGCGACGCGCAATAGCGGATCCAGTTGTGGTGTCGGCTCGCCGAGATCGTCATCGCGCCACCAGAAACGGGCGTGCCCTCCAGCTTCGCCCCAAGCGTCAAGCTCGCTTAGCAGAAGGGCTCTTGGCGACATCGCGGTTCTCAGCCCGGCTTGAGGATGTCGCGCAGCAGCGCGGCGGTACGTTCCGCGCCGTCGAGACCAACATCACTCATCGGCCGCCGTCCCGTCGCGAGTGCCGCCCGCATCGCCTGGTCTAGGCCCTTTGCGTTAAGATCGCTCTCCGGCACCACCTGGAGGTGGCCGCGCGCGGCGAGAAGATCGGCGCGTAGGCGTTGTTCGGTCTCGACCCCGCCCTCGAACGGGATCACCACCGCCGGCGTGCCCGCCGCCATGAGCTCGGCGATGGTGTTGTAGCCGGCCTGGGAAATCGAGAGATCGGCGCGTTCGATCACCGCCGGGAGGTCCGGGCGGCTCCGTTCAACGATCACGCCATCCGGCGCGCGGGCTTGCAGATCTCGAAAGATCTCCTCCGGCATGTGATGGCCGGTCACGAACCGCCAGGGCCGATCACCTAGCGAGGTCTTTGCTCGAAGTCTGAACACCTCCGGCATGGTCACGCGCCCGACCGCGCCGCCGCCCGCCGACACGACAATCTCTCCGGTGCCACCTTCTCCGGAATCACCAACCTCGGACGGCGTGAGGACATAGCCGGTATAACTCAAGAGATGTCCGATCCGCTCATGCATCGGGAAGGTCTCGGCGAGCGTGATCACGCGCTCGTCGCCATGCACGAGGATCTGGTCGTAATAGGCCTCGATGGTATCGACGATCTCCTGGTTCCGATCGGCCCGAGGCTTGGTAACCAGGATATCCCGCATGGAACAGATGATTTTCGGCGGATTGACCCGTGCCCGAGCTCGTTCCAGGAGTGGGAGAAGCTCGAAGCGAAGCTGGCGCCGACCAAAGGGAAACAACTCCGTCAGCAAAATATCCGGCCCGATCTCGTCGAACGCCGCCAGCAGACCATCACGGCGCCGGGCTTTCCAGTCATCATCGATCGGCGAGCCCTCGGCGTCGACCAGAACCTTGAAATTGTCGTCTTCCGTCCGCACCGGCGGCAATTGGTGAAACCGCGCGCCGCCGACATCGAGACCGGGAATAGGCATGCCGCCGGAGACGAAAGTCACGTCGAACCCACCGAGCACCGCGGCACGGGAGATCGCTGCCGCGCGGCGCAAATGTCCGATGCCCAGCAGATTCTGGACATACAGCATCAATTTGGGTCGGGACATCATCGGGATCCGGGCTCGGTCAGCGATACATTGAGACGATGAGGCGCCACCCGCCCCTGGTGGTCCACGGAAAACACATGGGCCGCGCGCCAGTCAAGGCGCGTGTCGGACTTCTCGCGCATGTCCCAACCCGTGGCCAGGGCGAGCACCGCGCGAATGACGCCTTTATGGGTGACCGCGCCGGTAATGGGAGGACCATTCACCAAATCATCGAGGAAAGGACGCAGGCGTTCCTGAACCCGGCGCGGCGACTCGCCACCCGGCGGTGTCATGTCCAGACCGCGCGCCTCGTTTTCCCGCATGGCCGGCCCAAGCTGGGCACGCAGATCGGTGACCCGCTCACCCTCCCAGTTGCCCCAATTCATCTCGATGAGCCTGGGCTCGATCCTGGGCGTTTCGATGCCGAGAAGCCTGGCGGTCTCGATCGCCCGCTTGAGGGGGCTCACCCGCCAGGGAATAGCCGCGAGGCAAGTCGGTAGGCTCCACTCGGACACTTCCCCGCGACCACGATCCGAAAGCGGGATATCGGCCCGGCCCTGAAGCCGGTGCGCGTCATTCCAATCGGTCGGACCATGGCGAACAAAAGCGATACAAACGGTCATTTGGATTGTTGCCCGATACGCAAGATCTCGTTCAGCCACCCATCGATGGTGTCGGCGGCGCCGTGGAATCCATGATCTAGAGCGGTAGCGTCGCGGGCTCTTTCGCCCATCGCGAGGCGCTCGCTTGGGGTGTCGATCAGGCGTTCAACGGCTCTCGCGAATGCCGCCGGGTCCCCTTCGGGGCACAGCAAACCGGTTTCCTCGTCGCGCAGGATATCGGGGACACCGCCCGTGTCTCCGGCCACCGCGGCAAGGCCGGCGGTTTGCGCCTCAAGCAGCGCCATGCCGTAAGCCTCGCGGATGGATGGCCATACGAAGAGGTCCGCCGCCGCGTAATAGTGCGCCAGTTGATCACCGGTCAGGGCGCCGGTGAATACCGTCGCCGGTCCTAGCGCCTCCTCGACAGCCCTTCGTGCCGGTCCGTCGCCGACAACGATCAGACGCCAATCGGTCTCGGCTTCGACTTTCTCCAGAGCGCCTGCCAGGACCCGATAGGAATCGAGTTTGGCATCCTCGCGCATCATGCCGACGGCGAGCAACCAGGTGGCATCAATTGGTAGACCATGCCGCGCCGCCAAGGTTTCGCGCGAAGACCACCGATCCGGAATGGCTTGAGGTTCCAGAAACGGACGTAACTGGACGTAACGACCACGGGTCCCTAGCGCCGGTCCGACGCGGGCGCGATCATGGCTATTCAGGCCAATGACCAAATCAGCGCGCCGAAGCGCCGCCTCGACTTGTTGGTGGTTGATCGACCAAGGGCCCGACGCCCGTTTCAGGGCGTGCGAGGCTTCGGCGACGATGTAGGGAATGTCCAACGCCTCGGCCACGATGGGACCGATCCAGTCGGGGGCCTTATAATAGAGGTGATAGGTAAACCAAATGTCCGGACGCCAGGCGCCAGGCGCTTGGTAGCGTTGAACCAGACGATCCGCCAGACGCTTGCCCAGGCGTTCAATACGGGCTTGGCGCTTGGGGTCTCCGGCGCCGTCCCGGGTGCGCAGGCGCGAGGCGATACGGACATCGTGGCCCCGTGCCTTCATTGCTTGGATCAGCAGGCGCGCCACGCGACGATCGCCCGAGGGTTTGGGCGAGTCCGGCGGTTTCAACGGCGCGTGAAACGCAACTCTCACCAACCCGAGCCTCTCATTGGGCGGCGTCCATGGTTTCGTCCAAGGGTCCAGCTGATATACCGAGACGCTCGCGAATGATCGATAAGCCGGCGGCATGGTCGAAGCAATGGGTAACGCGATCAAGACCAGCGGCGCCGAGCTTAAGACGCTGGACCGGGTCCCTGGCGAGGGTGGTGATCGCGGCGGCCAGCGCATCGACATCATCAATCGGGGTCAGCCAGCCGGTCTCGCCGTGGGTCAGGAGTTCCGATACCCCGGCCACGTCGCTTGCCAGACAGCACAACCCCTGGCTGGCGGCTTCCATGAGGACATTGGGAAGCCCGTCCCGGTCACCGTCCTCGGCTATACGGCTCGGTAGAATGAACAGGTCCGCTTCGTGATAGGCATCGAACACCTCGGCCTGAGCTCGGGCGCCCTTCCACGTGATTCTCTCGGAGATCTTCAACGTCTCGGCTTGTTGTTTCAGTTTCCCGAGCTCGCCGCCGCCGCCGATATGCGTCCAACGCCAATACAGATCCGGTGGTAGCGAGGCGAGCGCCCGAAGCAGTCCGTCAAAGCCCTTCTTCGGGACCGCCCGACCCACGGATACCAGTTCTATCCTGTCGTCCTGGTTTTCTCCCCGCCGGGGTGGTCGCGTCTCGGGCGGGCTAGGCAGGGCCGCGAGGTCTAGTCCGTGATAACTGAGCGTGGTTTTCCCGGGGGCGAGACTATCGAGATGCGCGTGTCCATAGGCCGTGCAGGTTACCGCCCAGGCGCAATCGGCGAGCTTCTCGCGTTTTTCCCATTCCGGGGTCAACCAAATGTCCTTGGCATGGGCGGAAACCGACCAGGGCCGATGGCTTATCCCGGCGGCGTAGCGGGCCACGGACCCGGGGGTGTGCAGGAAATGCGCGTAAAGCATGGAAATGGCTGGGTCCAGTTCGGCGGCCAGGACCAGCGCCTGCCCCCAGCGCCTGATCCGGTTGGGCGTTGGGTCGCGCTTCAGATCCGCCAACCAGGCCCGCCTGGCGGCTTGGTATCCCGGCTGTGTTCGGGCGTGCCACCAGCCCCGCAAAACGCGAAGCGGTTCCTGATAAAGATATTCCGGCAGATAGACCACCGGCGCCGCGATTTTGGCGTGGACGGGATGGGTCTTGCCGTCGGTCGGGTGGCGTAGCGAGACGATGGTGATATCGGCGCCGCTGGTCTCGAGAGACAGGATTTCCTGGGCGATGAAGGTCTCGGAAAGCCGCGGATATCCCTTGAGGACCACCGCTATTCGCGGTTTTGCCGGATTCCCCGAGCCTTGCCGCTCAACCCGCGACATAGCGGGATCAGGCGCGGCGGCGAACGCGCGTTTGGCCGCCCGTCCGCGTACGCTCCAGCCAACGACGGGCCAGCGTGTTTACTTCTTCCAACCCTCCGAGAACCTCGGGCGAAAGCTGTTCCGAGGGTTTCGGCTGGCTCGGCAATCGACGCAGGGCCGCCGCCATTTGGCCGGGATCGCGATCCCCGTCGTCCACCAGCATGCTGACCATGCCGAGTTCCTCGGCGCGCTGCGCGCGAATATACTGTTCCAACCGCGGTTCGGTTCGCGGCACGATAAGCGCGCGCTTATCGAAGGAAAGAATCTCGCAGAACGTATTATACCCGCCCATTGAAACCATTCCCGCGGCACGGGCCATCAGGTTTTCGATCCGCGAGTCGAAGGTGATGACATTCACCCGGTCAAGCTCCGCCGCCCGCTCCATGAAGTCGGCTTGATTTTCCTGAGACATGAACGGACCCAGGACCAGCAATGCCGGATACGGCAGGTCCGGATCCTGTTCATAGGCCCGCAGCACCCAATCCATCAACCCGTCGCCATCGCCGCCGCCGCCGGCGGTAACCAGGATAAAGGGATCTTCCGTCATCGGGATGTGGGACGCGGTGGCGACGCTGGGAACGCGGCGCCTCAGATAGCCCGTATAGCGGGTCTTCATGCGAACGCTGGCCGGCATGTCCATCCCATCGAACGGGTCGCAGATCTGTTTCATGCCATAGACCCAAATCTCGTCGTAGAGGTCTTCAAGCGCGGGCAGAACCTTCTTGCGCTCCCATTCCGGCACCAATGCCGTGGGCTCGTCCATCACGTCGCGCAGACCGAGAACAAGCGGCGTATCACGTTCCTTCAGCATCTCCATGGTCTGGCGAACCTCGCCACGCAGGCCCCAGGGCTCCTTGTCGACGATGAACAGATCCGGGTCGAAAGTATCGGCGGTATGACGAATGATCGATTCCCGGAGTTTGAGGGTTTCCTCGACATCGAGATGCAGGTTGAGGGACGTGTAATCACCGTTCCGCAGCTTGATGACACCGGGGATACGGACAAAATCGACGCGCGTGCGGAAATCGAAACTGCCGATGATTGGCGAGCCCGAAAGGATGAGGACCGATAGTTGCGAGGCGTCCTCGACCAGGGAATGGGCGATTTCGCGGCAACGTCTGAGATGTCCGAGGCCCATCGTGTCATGGCTGTACATGAGCACGCGAGTTGGGCCGCGCGGGCCACCAGTCCGTCGTTTCCGCATGGTCTACTCCCGCTGACGACCGGCCGCCGCCGACAAGGGCGGTCATTGATACCCGCGCCGTATTGATCCCGGCGGCGTGTCGTGGAATGTCCGCCCAGATCTTTTTCGGGGCGAAATATGCCACAAACCGGGTTTATCGCGAAGTACCAAAAAATCAAGCGAGATCACACGGTCCGTTTACCGCCGATTCGCGTTCCGCTACAGTGACTTCGCGTGGCTCGCCCGGGCCGCGTGAATTTGGGTAGTAGAGCCATATATCGATGGAAACATCCCTCTTCCGGTTTATCTGGCGGTACAGCAAAAGAGATCAGATCTTTTTGTTGATCCTCACGGGATTGTCTTTCCCGTTTCTCTACTTCTCATTGGATTTGCCAAAAA
>JADHLJ010000306.1 GCA_016780745.1 Alphaproteobacteria bacterium
CCCAGGAATGGGCCTGCATCAGTGGGTCCGCGCCTTTCGCGGCGAGCATGAGCGCCACGACGGCGATTGTGCCGAGTAGAATGATCCCGATCGCGTATCTCATTAAACACCCCCGCAAATCTCGCTTCGGTCACGAAGCAAATTCTCGGAGAAGCTAAGGCGCCTCGCGCGGGGGGACATTGATCTGGATCAAGTCGCGGTGCTGCTTCCCGTGCGACCGTTGCCGCCGTCCCGTCGCTTGCAACCGCGATGAACGAGGCTTGGAACAGGAGTGTTGTCCGGGATGCTGGAAGACGATCCGATCACCGTGATTCTGGCTCACCACGCGGGGCATTTGGTCTTGTGCAATTCCATGGAGACCATCGCCGATTCACTGCCGGACAAGGTCGACCTGGCGATATGCGGGACCGTGATCGACGCCTTGGCCGAGCGCGTCGACAGGCACCACCGGTTCGAGGAGCAGGTGCTGTTCCCGCTATTGCGGCGCAGGGCGGCGTCCGACACCGGTTTGATCGCTAGTCTCGACCGGTTGGGTGAAGAGCATCACATCGACGAGGGACATGCCGGGGAGGTCATGGATCTGCTAGGCGCTATCCGCCGCGGTTCTCTCGATATCTCGCCGGACGCGGCGGGATACATGTTGCGCGGATTGTTCGAGTCGATGCGCCGCCATATCGCCTTCGAAAACGATCACATCCTACCGGCGGCGCGCCGGTTGCTCACCAAGGCCGACCTTGTCGAGTTGCGCGTTGCGCTGGCGCTTGGCGATTTTGCCTCGCTTGATAGGGCCCCGGTTAATAGGGACTAGTGTCGACCAGGCCTTCCTCCAGCGCCTTGATCTGCAGCGCCATGTACTTTGAGTAGATTCGCGCCTGGGTAAGGCTACCGGCGATGAACCAGATACCGTCACGGGGCGTACGCTTGAACATGTTCGACAGCTCGCCTTCGTCGTCCTCGCCCCAAACCGGGCCGATTTCCGCCGCGATTTCCTCGCCGAGCGCGCGGCGCACCAACTCGCCTTGCGGATAATAGCCGGTGGCGAGAACGATGACGTCGGCGGGAACGATGGTGCCATCGGTAAGCAGAGCGCCCTCGGGGCAATACCGCTCGATCCGCTCGTTTTGCAGGAGGGCGATTTCGCCCTTGATCATCAATTCCGAACTGCCGGCGTCCAGGTTGTAGCCGCCGCCGCGGCGCCGGTATTTCATCTGATGGCCGGTATCGTCCTCGCCGATATCGAATTTGAAGCCGATCCCCTTGAGGCCCTCGATCATGTCCTTGTCGAGTTCAAGCATCCGCGCCGCCGAGGCCTTGTAGGCCTTAAGGACAAGCGGCGGTGTCACGGCGGACGCGAGCATGTCGCAATCCTCGATCGGCGGGCCTTCCTCGTACATGGCGTAATTCAGCTTGGCCGAGGGATCGATCGACACAACGGTGGTCGAGCCGCGCTGAACGATGGTGGTGTGACATTTGAAGCTGTGCAGATCGAGCGCGATGTCGTTGGCGCTGGAGCCGGTACCGATCACGATCGCCCGCTTGCCCGCGTAAGGCGCGCCACTGTCAAAGCCCTCGGAATGAATGACATCACCCTTGAAACTATCGATGCCCGGGATTTCGGGCGTGAGCGGATAGCTGCTCACGCCGTTGGCGAAGACGATGTGTCGGGGCCGCATGACGCGTTCCGAGCCGTCCGCGAGCTTCAAGGTCGCGACCCAGCACTTGTCCTTCTCGTCCCACACCCCCTTGGTAAACTCGGTGTTGGTCCAGTTGTTGATTTCCATCGCCTGGGCGTAAATCTCGAACCACAGACCCAGCATGTCCTTGGGAATGTAGTTCGGCCAGGTCGGCGGAAACGGCATGTAGGGTAGGTGGTTCACATGGATCGAGTTGTGCAGCGCCAGGGAGTGGTACCGCTTTCTCCAACTGTCGCCGATGCGTGGCCATTTCTCGACCACGAGATTATCGACACCAACCTGATTGAGGCGGGCCGCGACGGAGAGCCCGGCCTGGGCACCACCGACAATCAGGACGGTTGGGTCATGGTCTTCATAGGACTGGGCCTTGCGGCGGACGTCTTCCCAGTTATCGCCGCCGAAATTGCGGGAATAGGCGGCGCCGGTCGGCCGGTTGGCGTTGATCTTCTCTTCAAAACCCCTGAGCTCCTCGAGAGAGGTTGAGCAGACCCAAGCCTTGTGGGAGCCGTCGGGCATCGCGACAAGGCGAAGAACACCATCGCCGCGCCCGACGGAAGTCTGGAACGTAAACAAGGCCTCGATACAGTCGCGCCCAAGTCTCTTTACCGACCGGGGTGGGGTACGGGTCGGGCTGATCTCGAAACCGCGGGCCTGGACCGACGCCTGGCGGGCGATGAAGAGATCAGCGATCTCGCCAGCACCGACGACCGGGGTCAGATGCCAAGTAAAGGCCAGGACATCGCGCCAGTTACCGTCGGACTCGAACAGGGCGGCAATGGCGTCCGCGCGTCGCTCGGACAGGGCCTCCTCGAAACGCGTCAGCCACGCGGTGACGATCTCGCGCCGCTCGGCGTCGCTGTCGAGTTTGATGCGCTGCAGGTCCACGTAATTCATGGCGTTGTCCCATCCGGTCGACTTTTGAGCGACAATAATAGTTCACGATGGCGGCTAAATCATGCGCCGAGCCCAGCCCGCGCTTGATTAACACATCCGTGCCGCGGGGCTCGGTGGTCCCTGACCTTGCGCGGACGTTTCGGGATGGTAGTGTCGAAGTGGATTGCAAGCCGGAGGAAACCGATGGAATGGACGAGCAAGGCGCGCGGAAACGCTTTGGTGGTCAGGCCGACGGGGGCGATCGACCACGACAGCGCCGAGGCGTTTCAGGAAAATCTGACGGCGGCGTTGGAGCAGTTGACCGAGACAGACGGACCGCTGGTTATTGATTTCAGCGGGGTCGACTACATGTCCAGCGTCGGGCTGCGTGTGTTGATGCGCGTTTCCAAGACCGCGAAGACAAAGTCCGTTCAGTTGGCGGTCGCTAACCTGAATGAGACGATGGTTGAGATCTTCCAGATCAGTCGCTTCGACAAGCTGTTCCCACTTCATGACAGCGTCGACGCGGCGATTGCTGGGTAACGCGAGGGCGCTCGACATGCTGGTACGTTTCTGGGGCACGCGCGGCTCTCTTCCGACCCCGATTTCCTCCGTCGAGATCAGGGAGAAAATCGTCGGCGCGCTTCTGGCCGCCGATGGTCGCCGATTCAACGACGCCGATGAAGCCGCCGCCTTTGTCGAGGGCGATCTCGCCTTTCCGATCGGCAATACCTATGGCGGCAACAGCTCCTGCGTCGAGCTCGATCTAGGTGAGGACGAGTTCATGGTCTTTGACATGGGCTCGGGCCTGCGGCCCCTCGGGATCGATGCGCTAAGGCGTTTCGGCGAAGGCCGCGCGAAAACCTTCAACATCTTCATGTCGCATCTTCACTGGGACCACATCATGGGGTTTCCGTTTTTCACGCCGGCCTTCATCCCCGGCGTGAAACTCAATTTTTTCGGCGGCCATGATCAGATCGAGCACGCGCTTCGGCGCCAACAGGAAAAGATCTCGTTTCCCGTGCCATTGGACTTCATGAACGCCGAGATGACCTTCACGGTCCTTGAGCCAGGCGAAATCCATGAGATCAACGGCTGCCGCGTCGAGGTGATCAAGCAGTATCACGACAACGATTCCTATGGGTATCGGGTGGAGCGCGGCGGCAAGACTTTCGTCTACAGCACGGATTCCGAGCACAAGGGCGACGATCTGGAGGCGGAGAACGCTTTCGTGGAGTTCTTCCGAGACGCCGACCTCGTGATCTTCGATACGATGTATTCGCTCGGCGACAGCATCACCATGAAGGAGGACTGGGGCCATTCGAGCGGGCTTATCGCGGTGGATTTCTGTCATCGCGCCGAGGCTAAAAGGTTGGCGATGTTCCATCATGAACCGCTCTACGACGACAAGACCCTGCACGGTCTGCTTGAGGAGACTCAGCGGTACGAGGAGTTGATGCGGGGCGAGCATGCGTTGGAGATCCTCTGCGCCGCCGATGGGCTTGAAGTCCGTCTCTGACGTGTCGGTTCCGCGAGCCCAGGTCACCGACAATCAAGCCGAACCAGGCCTCG
This sequence comes from Alphaproteobacteria bacterium, assembly GCA_016780745.1. Taxonomy (GTDB): domain Bacteria; phylum Pseudomonadota; class Alphaproteobacteria; order Thalassobaculales; family Thalassobaculaceae; genus JADHLJ01. The sequence continues at coordinate 4,140 of JADHLJ010000306.1, forward strand.
GCGCCGGTGGTGTCCACCGGGTTCGCGTCGTTGGCGTCGCGATTGCTTGTGTGATCTTCCTGGTTTTAGCCTTGATCGATTTGGGCCGCCCGCGCGAACAGGTTTTTGATTTCTATCAGCGTCTGCTCCCTCGTCAGGTCGACGCGACCCCCGCTATTGTCGTGGAGATCGATGATGAAAGCCTGGCCGAGATCGGTCCATGGCCCTGGCCGCGGACCTTTCTGGCGGAGCTAACGCACAAGCTTGGCAAGCTCGGCCCTAGGGTGATCGGCTTCGACATGATCTTCCCGGAGGAAGATCGCTATGGCCCGGCGCGGCTGGCGCGGATCTACCGGGACAGACACCCGGATCTGGCCGAGCGTTTACGGGCGCTGCCGGACCCGGACGAGACCTTCGCCGATGCGATCAGCCTGGCCCCGGTCGTCCTTAGTCGCGCCGGCGTCGGCGCCGACGAGCATGTGAGCACCATTCAACCGGATGATCTTATGGTGTTCGCCGAGTTTTCCGACGTGTCGCCGTCCAAGGTGATCTCGTTCCCCGGTGTTGTCGGCAATATCGGCGCGCTAGAGGCCGCGGCCGAGGGATTCGCGTCGATTAACGGGCCGAAGGACGATGATGGCGTGATCCGCCGGTTGCCCACGGTCGTGAGGATCGGAGACCAGCTGACACCCGCCTTGTCGGTGGAACTCCTGCGGGTTGCCGAGGGTGTCGATGGGATTACCATCAACGCCGAGAATGACGGGGTCGGTTCGATCTCGATCGGCCCGCATGACGTCGTGACGCAGAGTGACGGGCGGTTCCGGCCTTACTTCTCCCAGCCGGTCCCAGAGCGACGACTATCGGCGAGCGATGTCCTTTTCGAGCGCGTTCCATCGGATGCTCTTAAGGATAAGATCGTTATCGTCGGGCTGGCGTCGCTTGGGGTGAGGGACCTTGTGGCCACGCCGGTGATCGGCAGCACCTACGGCTCCGACCTGCATGCCCAGGCCGTGGAGATCATCCTGTCCGGGGCCTGGCTTAAGCGCCCCGGGTCGATGGCCACGGTGGAGTTTTCGCTGGCGGTGGCCCTCGCGTTCCTGGCCATTTGGTTGCTTCCGATGCGCACGCCCAATCGTGGGGTCGTCTGGGTTGCCGGCGGCGTTCTGTTCGTTGTCGCGGTCAGTCTCGGCGCGTTCGTGGGCGGGCGGGTTCTAGTCGACCTGATAGTCCCGTTTCTCGGCGGTGGCGGGACCGCGATTGGATGCCTCGGCGCACTCCTGGTCGAGACCGACCGGCATCGCCGCGACTTGCGGGAGACCCTCGCCGAGGCGCGGGTGCGCGAGGCCAAGATCGATGGTGAATTGGCGGCCGCCAAGGATATTCAGCTTGGCATGCTGCCGGATACCGCGGCGATAGCGTCGTTGCCGCGCCATGTCGACCTCAGCGCTTTTCTGGAGCCCGCGCGGAGTATCGGCGGCGATCTCTACGATGCCTTCATGTTGGATGACCGGCGGCTGTATTTCATGGTCGGTGACGTCACTGGAAAAGGGGTGCCAGCGTCCCTGTTCATGGCGCTGGCCAAGGCACTCTCGAAAAGCGTGGTTCTGCGCGAGGGAAGCGATCTCGAGGAAGCGGTCATGGCCGCGAATGCCGAAATCTCGCGGGAGAACACGGCGGAGTTTTTCGTCACCGCGCTGTTTGGCATCCTCGACACTTCCACGGGCGCGGTGGAGCTATGCAACGCGGGCCATGACAATCCGTTGATCCTGCGCGTCGACGGGACCATCGAGGTCTTCGAGATGGATGGCGGCCCGCCGCTCTGTGTCTTCGAGGAGTTTCCCTACCCCGTGGAGCCGATAATCCTGGCGCCGGGCGAGACCTTGGTCATCATTACCGACGGCGTTACCGAGGCCAAGGCGCCGGATGACGATCTGTTCGGCAGGGAGCGCTTGCTTGAGGTTCTTGGCACCGAGCGGAGCGGCGAGATCATCGACGATGTTGTTTCGGCGGTCCGCGCCTTCGAGGCTGGCGCCGATCCGACCGACGATCTGACGGTAATGACGATCACCTTTCGGAGCGAGGACGGATAAGGCCACGCGTCGCCCTGGCGCAAGGTCGGGCCTCGGATTGGAGCCACGATATAGTCGTCGCCCTGGCGTACGGCAGGGCCTCGGACAGAGACCGTTCGCGCGGCGGCGAACGAGATAAACTGGCGACG
>JADHLJ010000307.1 GCA_016780745.1 Alphaproteobacteria bacterium
AGGCGTTGGGCAGGCCCGCGTTGGGATGCGCGCTTAACAGACAATCGGCGACCTCGGACAGTTCGGCCACGTATTGGCGCAGATCACTCGCCCCCAGGGCACAGTTCAGACCGACGGCGATCGGACGCGCGTGATTGATAGAGTTCCAGAAGGCCTCCGCCGTTTGCCCCGACAGAGTGCGTCCGGATCGGTCGGTGATCGTGCCGGAGATCATGACCGGCACGCGCTCGCCGCGCCGTTCGAACACCTCGTCGATAGCGAAAAGCGCCGCCTTGGCGTTCAGCGTGTCGAAGATGGTCTCGACCATCAGCAGGTCCGCGCCGCCGTCCAACAACCCGTCCGCCGCCTCGCCATAGCTCAGGCGAAGATCGTCGAAGGAAACCTCGCGGAAGGCCGGGTCATTCACATCCGGCGAGATCGACGCGGTCTTGTTGGTCGGACCCAAAACACCAGCGACGAAACGCGGTTTGTGTGGCGTCGCGGCGGTGGCCTCGTCGGTCGCTTGACGGGCGAGGATCGCGGCGCGTTGGTTGATCTCCCACGCATGCGCCTCCAAGCCGTAATCCGCCTGGCTGATGGTGGTGGCGGTGAATGTATTGGTCTCCAGAATGTCCGTGCCGGCGGCCAGATAGTCGCGGTGGATATCCAGCACCACTTCCGGGCGGGTCAAAACCAACAGATCATTGTTACCGGACAGGTCCGAGACATGATCGGCGAATCTCTCACCGCGATACGCCGCTTCATCCAGTTCGCGGTCCTGGATGGCGGTGCCCATGGCGCCGTCGAGCAATAGGATCCGTTCCAGCGCGGCCTGGCGCAGCGCCGTTGCGGTCAACTTGTTGGAAGTCATCGCGCGTTTCCGCTTCTTGCAGCCGGTGGAATTGATGGAAGGAGGTCATTCTGGTTGAACGCGATTGGACATGAATAACCCACATGGGGTGGCGCCGCGAACCGACTAAGCCGCCACGCTTGCGCCGGGGTGTCGGCGCCGACAAACGCCAGACGCGGTCCGATGGCCGGGTTGGAAAGACAACGTTGGGCGACCCTCTCCGATGCACCAGGCGTGACGAATAGCAGTGCGTCGACACTCGCGGCCAACGCCGAGAGACAGCGAGAATTTTCTTCGTCGTCTTCTCTTGTGTCGATCGATAGCGCCGCCGCGCCAAGTCCATGGGCAAGAACAGCGGCGGCGACAAGGTCGTGCGCGCTCGATACCTCGCCCTCGCCGGGAACGCCCGCGCCGCCGGCGACCGAAACCACGATGCTTACCCCGCGCCCCGCTTCCCCCATACCGGCGCGAACACCCGCGAAGGCGGCCGCCATATGCCCCGGGAAACCAGTGGCTTGCAGGTGAATCAAGTCGACACCGCCGGTAATCTGCGCCGCCGTCATGGACGCCGCCGATTCCTCGATCTCCGCGCCGGTGAGGTAGCCATGCGCCGGCATGTGCCAGGGCACTCTTATATCGCCGATCACCAGGGGACGATCGCCTTTTTCACCCGCGTCCCGCGCCACCCGGCAAGCGATTTCCGCCGCGAGGTAGCTGACCGCGAAAGCCTCGTCATGCATCCGATAGCGGTCCAGTATTTGCGGCGCCGCGCCGGATGTGTTGGTGAAGATAAGGCGCGCGCCGGATCGCAGGAGCCGTTCGTGCTGGGCCGCGACCTGCTTGGGATGCGTGATGTTCAGCAACTCGGCGCACCCGCCGCCATCGCCACGGTGAACGCCGCCGGCGATGGTCAACCGCCCCGAGCCTCGCCGGGTCAAGCGGGCTGGATCATATGCCCCGTTCCGGATCATGCCGCCGCGTCCATCCGGGGCCGCACGCCGAGCCGGCGGCAAATCGCCATCGACAATTCCGCTCGGTTGAGAGTGTAGATATGAAAGGCCGAAACGCCTTCCGCCTTCAGCAAGTTGCAGAGATCACAGGCGGTCGAGGCGGCGACCAGACGGCGGGTCTCGACATCCTCGTCCAGGCCCTCGAAGAGCTCATGCATCCAGTTGGGGACCGTCGTCCCGCAACGCTCGCTGAACGTCACGACCTTGGCGAAGTTGGTAACCGGCAGTATGCCCGGAATAATCGATTGGGTGATGCCGGCGGCAACCGCTCGGTCACGGAACCTGAGATAGGTCTCGGCATTGAAGAAGAATTGCGTGATCGCCGAACTTGCCCCGGCATCCAGCTTGCGCTTCAAGTTATCGAGATCGGCCTCGGGCGAAGCGGCGTCGGGATGGGTCTCCGGATAGGCACCGACGGCGATCTCGAAATCCGCTATTCGCCGCAAGCCGGCGACCAGGTCGGCGGCGTTGCGATAGCCATCGGGATGCGGCTGAAAGCCTTCCATCCCATCGGGAGCGTCGCCTCTGAGCGCGACAATCCGCCGAATACCGCGGCCAGCCCAATCCTCGGCGATCGCGTCGATCTCGGACCGGGATCGCCCGACACAGGTGATATGCGCCGCCGCGTCGAGGCTGGTATCGGCGACAAGACGGTCGAGAATCGCCGTCGATCGCTCCTGTGTCGATCCGCCGGCGCCATAGGTCACCGACACGAATGCCGGGTTGAGGGGCTCAAGCCGTGACACGGTCCGCCACAACGCATCCTCGCTGGCCGCGCCGGCCGGCGGAAAGATCTCGAAACTGATTGTCGGCTCGGTATCCATCACAAGGCCTCCGTCGCGGGAACGCGGTCATTGGCCGGGAGCGCCGGCTTCCGCGCGACCCAGATACAAACCGTGAGCGGGTCGCCTTCCAGATAGGTGGGGCTCTCCCCCTCCAACCCAACCGCGTCGAACATCCGGCTCATCTGAGCCTCGGAAAACCCGAGCCAACGATGCGCGTGCTCGTCGCGCAACTCGGCCATGCCATGCGGCGCGAAATCGACGACGATCAGCCGACCGCCAGGACGCAACACGCGGATGGCTTCGGCCAAAACCGCCTCGGGATCATCGGCATAGTGAACCAGGAGGTTCGCGGTAATCAGATCGAACCGGTCCGCCGAAAACGGCATCCGGTACATATCGGCGTGGCGGACCTGACAGTTTCGAAGCCCGTCGCGATCCAGATTGGCGCGCGCGATGGCAAGCATGTCGCGAGAGTTATCAATGCCTATCACCGATCCCGCGTGATCGCCGGCAAGTCGTGGAACCCGACCGGTACCAGTGCCTATGTCCAGCATGTCGCTCACCCGGCATTCCCGAATGATTTGCGTCAACGCCTCGTCGACGCCCTTGTCGTCCACATAAAGGCCACGCAGTTCCTCCCAGCTTCCGGCGAAGCGTCGGAAATAATCCTCGGCCCTTTTGGAGCGCTCTTCCTTGATACGTTCCAGGCGAGATAAGTCCAACGCCAGGGTCGCGTCGTCCTCGGGGATCAGATCGACCAACATTTGACCAAGGCCCGCGCCGGCGCCATCGCTCGCGGGGCGATAGAACGCTCGGCTGCCCTCCTGGTTTCGATCAAGAAGTCCGGCCTCGACCAGTAGCTTGAGATGCCGCGACACTCGGGGTTGGCTTTGCGCGAGGATGCTCACCAACTCCGTGACCGAAAGTTCCGCATGGCCGCAAAGCGCCAGTATCCGAAGCCGGGTCGGTTCGGCGGCGGCGCGAAGGCCTTGCATGAGATGGTCCATGATTTCCCGATCAAGATATAAGGATAATTTTATATCTTGATGATAATGGAAGACCCGTTGCTGTCAAGGCGAAACCAATTGTTCCAAAGGCGACAACCAGCGGGCGGCGCGCGCCGGTTTTCGCGCCCACGATTTCGTCTGGGAGATTGAGAGGCCGGCTTCTACGTGAGAGAGGGCGACGAGCTCAGCAGGTCCGGGTAGGGCAGGACATTGGCATGCATCATCACCATGCAGAGGTCCCATGGAACGACTTTGTCCTGGCTCAACAGGTCCTTGACGGTCATGAAACGCATCTCGGCGCCCTCGTTCAGCACGAGACTTCCCTTGCGGGCATCGCTGATTGTCGTCTCGAAAACCGCGACCCGGCGAATCCGCACCCCGTGCTGGGGTATCGAATATTCGAAATCGATGGACCGGATTAGGCCCACTGGGTCGAAAGCGAGTTCCTCGATCAACTCCCGACGCATCCCCGCGAGATCATCCTCGCCCGGTTCGACCGCGCCGCCAAACAGGCACCAATGGCCGGGATAGGCGATGCGTGGGATGTCGTCGCGCAGCTGCATCAGGTAACGACCAGCCTCGTCGGTGATAAGCGCCTTGCAGACCTGCATTTCGTCGATGACGCGATTTTCTTCCATGGGATCAACCGGTAATGATCTCGGGTTCGAGGAGGAGGGACGTTAGCCTGGCGCGCTTTCGCGCCATCGCAAGGGAGTAACATGGCGGACGCGCCAGGTCTTGCCTCAGGTTGGGTCTTGTGATCCTAAGAACGAGGCAACGGTCAATCGGCCTGCCGTCACGCGAATGGGGGACGTCACTTTGAAATGCCTGTTAACCGGTGGCAATGCCTTCGTTTCCGAGGTGATCGGTCCGGCGCTGGTGGCCGCCGGGCACGAGTTGACGGTTTGCATACGTCCGGGCCGACCCGTCCCCGCCTGGGTCGATGCCAACCCGGAGGCGGTCACGACGCGGGCCGCGGACCTCGCCGACGGCTCCAGCCTCACCGATCTCGTGGCCGGACATGCCCTCATTGTTCATGCCGCCGGAAAGGTCGAGGACCCAGCCGCGCCCAAAACGGCATTCGAACGCAACAACACGCTCGCGACCCGGGCGCTGATTAACGCGGCGATCGAGACCGGGTGCGCCGGAATGATCAACTTCTCAAGCATATCGGTTTACGGCGAGATCGACGTTCCAGTCGTCGACGCGGCGACGCCTTCCACGAACCCGACGCCTTATGGCGCCAGCAAGCTGGCGGCCGAGGAAGCGCTTCGCCACGCCGCGCCGAAGCTTCCGTCGATCAGCCTGAGAGCACCGGGAATCGTCGGCCCGAACGCGCATGGCAATTGGTTGGCCCGATCGCGCGCGGCCATGCGGGCGGGAGAACCCGTGACCATTAGCAATCCGAATTTCCCATTCAACAACGCTGTTCACGTAGACGATCTCGGCCGCTTCGTTGTCTCGCTATGCGCGCGGGACTGGTCCGGATTTCACGCGTTTCCGCTGGGAGCGGGCGAGCCTCTAACCATCCTGGACCTAATGGAACGACTGAAGGTCGCGACGGGCTCGACATCATCGATCACGATCAGTGACGCCAAACGCTCGGCTTTCTCGATTTCATCCGACACGGCGATCCATGACTTCGGATACAAGCCCGCGTCCATGGCCGATATCATCGATCGGTTCGCGTCGGACGCCTGAAACCAGTCCCTTACTCCAAGATCGTCCAGTCATAATCGCCGGTATAGCCGGCTTCCTCGAACACCGTGGCCCACCCCTCGGGATAGTCATGGAAACGAGCGGTCAGCACCCAGTCCTCGAACAGCGCGCGTTGCTCCGCTGTCGCGTAGGAGTCGACCCGCACATATCCTCGTCCGGGAGCCAGGCGTTGCATCTCGCGCAGCGCGGTCACGCATCCGGCCCGATCGAGATTGTGGATCGTGTTGATCGACAGAACCGCGCTGAAACTATTGTCGGGAAACGGCAGGCTATCAGCGGACCCAAGATGCAATCTGCCGATCACCTCGGGCTCGCAGCGCGACAGGGCATAGGTCGACACATCAATGCCGAATACCTCCAACCCCGGGCAAACGCTCAACAGATCCTTGACCAAAAATCCCTTGGCGCATCCCACGTCCAGCACTCGGTCACCGGGCTTGAGATTGAAATGCTCGACGATGTCCCGCGCCACGGAAACCCAACGTCCGTCATAACGATAGCCGCCATAGCCATATTCCCGGGGTCCATCGAAATACATCTCGCCAAATTCGCTGGAGATGCGAACCACCTCGGGAGATTTACCGTCCTTACGCGCTTGGAGATTCCTTTTCGAAGTCGGCAAGCTTCGCAACAGATTGACCCGCGCGCCCATCAGCCTTGGCCCCCGGCAGCCTGTCGCGCGCCATCGCGCGCCCGGGCAAGGCCTTCGCCCAAGGGCGTGTAGGCGAAGTCGGGAAAGGCGGCCTTGGTTCCCGCCGGGTCGAAGGGCCGGTACCCGTTGTGTGGCATCTCGCCAACCCGGGGCGAACCGCGGACGACGACGTCCCTGCCCGATAGCGCGACAACGTGCTCGGCGAGGTCTCGAAACGAGGTCACTGTTCCAGTAGCGGCGTTCAAAACTCCAGCGCTTTTGTGCATGACGAGCCGCGCCGCGAGTTCGGCGACATCGGCGACATCCACGTGGTCGCGTCGCTCCTCGCCCTC
>JADHLJ010000308.1 GCA_016780745.1 Alphaproteobacteria bacterium
CTGTCCTCATCGACAAAGTATATTCTCATTCCCCAGCCGGCATAGGTGGTCAGCAGCCGACCGAAGGCGTGAAGATCGAGTTCCTGGTCGTCGACATGCACTACGAGCTCGCCATGCTCATCATCCTCGATGTGGCATCTCAGAACGCTACCCCGTGGAGTCCATTGGTCGGCATCCGGCGAGTATTGGATTTGGGGTTTGCCTTGCGGGATCTCGACGACCTTGTTTTCAAATTGCGCAGCAAATTCATCGCGCGCGTCGATCATGTTGTTGAACGCCTCGAGGATCTCTGTGTCGCTCATGCTGGTTGTCTGCGGCCCAAGACGAAAATGAACGACGGAGATCTCTGGATCGGCGAACTCGATGATCGCGCCGTCCGTCTCTCGAGTGATGTGAACCTCATCGATCGACGCCCGACGTGGTTTTTTCTTGCGCATGGGGCTGTGGTCCTATTCCGATGTCCGCAGATCCTAAACATGGCAATCCACGTCCCCCATGGCTTCGAAAAAAACACTCAATGCAAAAAATCTTGAAGCGCTGGGCGCCAAACGCCTCTCGGAATTGTTGATCGAACTCAGCACCGGAAACGCGGCCTCCAAACGCCGGTTGCGCCTTGAACTTGCCGGCACTGAAAGCCCGGACGCGGTTGCTAAGGAGGTCCGTAAGAGACTGACCACTATCGCAAGGTCCCGGTCATTCGTGGATTGGCACAACCGTGGTGTGTTCGTCGACGACCTCGAAACTCAACGTCGCGCAATCGTCGAGCAGGTGGCAAAGGCGGATCCCGCCGTCGCGTTGGACTTGATGTGGCGGTTCCTGGCGCTGGCGAATTCGATATTCGAACGCTGCGATGACAGCAGCGGGACGGTCATCGGACTATTTCATTCGGCGTGCGAGGAGTTGGGACAAATCGCGGAAACCGCGAAGCTTGATCCGACAACCTTGGCGGACCGGACATTCGAGGCGCTCATCGACAATGATTATGGCCAGTACGACGATCTGATCGGTGTTCTGACACCTGCCATGGGACAGGAGGGTTTGGAGCACTTGAAGCAACGCATGATCGCGCTTTCGAAAGAACCAATTCAGAAGCCGGCCGACACGGATCGCCGACAAATTGGTTGGAGTTCGAGTGGCCCAGTTTATGCCGACCAAATTGCTGAAAGTGCTCGCACCAGCACCGTAAAGCTCGCCCTAAAAGAGATCGCCGATGCCCAAGGCGATGTTGATGCCTTCATCGCCCAATACGACGAACAAACATCGAAAGTTCCCGCCATTGCGGCGGAGATCGCTCGACGACTTCTCGCGGCGGGTCGAGCGGAAGAGGCTTGGCGGTATATCGAGGATGCCGAGCAACGGAGAAACGATTGGCCGGATTTCAGATGGGAGGATGCGCGTATTGATGTCCTGGAGGCTCTCGGCCGCGGCGACGAGGCCCAGGCCGCTCGATGGTCGTGTTTCGAGAGATCGTTATCCGCTCCGCATCTACGTTCCTATCTCAAACAGCTTCCGGACTTCGAAGACCTGGAAGTGGAAGACCAGGCGCTTGATCGTGTGGAGGCTTACCCGAGCCTGGCCCAAGCACTGTCGTTCCTTGTGTCGTGGCCCAACTTAGACCGCGCGGCAAATGTCGTGCTCCAGAGGACCGAGGAACTAGACGGCGATCACTATGAGATTCTGACTCCCGCGGCGCAGGCTCTCGCCGGCAAGCATCCACTCGCGGCGACGCTGGTGCTGAGGGCGATGATTGACTTCTCGCTTAACAAAGGCCGATCCAGCCGATATCGGCATGCCGCGCGCCACCTCATAGATTGCGAGAGTCTGGCGTCCTCGATCGAAGATTTCGGGGGCTTCAAAACGCACGCTGAGTACGATGCCAAGTTACGAGAACGGCACGGTCGGAAAAGCTCGTTTTGGGCCTTGATTACTTGAACGGCGGCGTTTCATGAATCGAATAAAGAGCCGGCGCCACCCACAACTGTCTCTTTTCAACAGAATGACTTGAGTCCAGGCTGAGTTTATACTTGTCTTCTTTCAGGGTGTTTCAGGCCGAAAGGTTATAAACATTTTTCGCAAGACCGATCATTTTCAGCGGATTAACATGCTTCCACACCATCAAACGGCGGATATCTGGAAGCATAGTGGAAGCAAGGGGGCGCATAGTACTGCGAGTGTGGGCGCAATAGAGCGAAAATTACCCTCTCCACAAAGCAGCCGTGTTTGGCGGAAATGGCGGGAATTTCGCAATACAGAGTAAGTAATCGTAGAAAATTCCCTACGGCTCATAATCAGAACGTAGCAGGTCGAAGTTCTGCGTAGTTCTGGGTGGTCAGAGCGAAAACCTGCGCAGGCGTTTTTGATCAAGCCGATCCCGCGTAAACCTTTGCAAACGCGCAGGTTTTCGAACGATTGCGAGCCCTCTTGCTTCCACGGATTTCGACAAAGGCGCGGTGGGTCTGAAAAAGCGGGCGCTTTTTCCGCGAACCTTCAGGTTTTTGCCCTGAAGGTTGGCGGAAAAGAAGGTTCGCGGCCCATTCACGAACTCACTCCTCTGGATCGCGGATCTCCAACTCAGGTTCTTCCGCGACGCTATCCTCATCCACAAAGTAAATTCTCATCCCCCAGCCGGCATAGGTTGTCAGCATCCGCCCGAACGCGTGAAGATCGAGTTCCTGATCGTCGACGTGGACCACGAGTTCGCCATGTTCATCGTCTTCGATGTGGCACCGCAGAACGCTGCCCCTTGGAGCCCATTGATCGGCATCCGAGGAGTATTCGATTTGTGGTTTGCCAATGGGGACCTCGACGACCTTGTTTTCAAATTGAGCGGCGAACTCATCGCGCGCGTCGATCATGTTGTTGAATGCTTCGAGAATCGCCGCGTCGCTCATGCTGGCGGTCTGCGGGCCAAGCTGAAAATGGACGCCAGAAATCGTCGGGTCGGCGAATTCTATAATGGCACCGCCCGTCTCTCGGGTGATATAAACTTCATCGATCGAGGCTCGGCGTGGCTTCTTCAAACACCGGGGCAGATGTCAGCTGAAGCGCGAGCAGCCAGCCGCGCTCCCCACAGACGACAGGAAACCCGGTCTCAAATGCTCTCAAAAGATCGCCTTGGCCGACCTTGGCCTCAATCTAAGACAGTTGATCCAGAAGAGATCGCTCGCTTTACGGCGCTCGCCGAGGAATGGAGGAACCCCAATGGAAAATTCCGGCCGATCCACCGGTTCAACCCGGTCCGCCGTGACTACATCGTCGACAGGATCATCCGCCATTTCGGTCGCGACGGCAGAGACGAGGCCGGCTTCACCGGACTGAAAATCCTCGATGTGGGCTGCGGTGCCGGACTGCTTTGCGAACCTCTCGCGGAGCGCGGCGCACAAGTCGTCGGCATCGATGCGACAGCGCGAAACATAGAGATCGCTCGCTGGCATGCTGCGCAGAAGGGGCTAGATGTCGACTATCGGCACTGCCTCGCCGAGCATGTTCTGGAGATGGGAGAGCGGTTCGATGTCGTGCTCAACACGGAGGTGGTCGAGCACGTCACCGATCCGAAGCAGCTCATGAAGGACTGCAGCGATCTTGTAAAGCCGGACGGGGTCTTGGTCGTGGCGACGCTCAATCGGACACTGCGCTCGTTTCTCCTGGCCATCATCGGGGCCGAGTACCTACTGCGGTGGTTACCCAAGGGCACGCACGATTGGAGGCGCTTCCAGCGGCCAGAGGAGGTCCGCGACATGATCGAGCGTCATGGCCTCAAAACAAGCGAGGTGACCGGGGTAACGTTCAACCCGATCGCCAACCGCTGGCGCCTCTCCAGCGATAGCAGCGTCAATTACATGCTGCTCGCGGTGAAGGAAACATGATGGCGGCCAATGGTGATGCAACTGGGACCGAGTCTGCCATCGAGGAGACTTCCGCATATACCACCCAGCACCCGACGTCGTCGCAGACCCACGTGCCGTCCGCGGCCAAGTGGCTTGGCGCGCTCGGCGCGATCCCCTTCGTTTCCCTGGCCGTCGCAGACTATTTTCTGGAGGGCCCATTCCAGGAGCAGGTGTCCTTTGCGCTAGCCGCCTATGGCGCTGTGATCCTCTCCTTCCTCGGGGGTATTCGTTGGGGACTGGCGATCGCAGGCTTCGGAACCACACAGAGCGACAGTGCCAGCTTCCGCCGTCTTACCTTCAGCGTGACTCCCTCCCTGATCGGCTGGGGCGCGCTGTTTCTTCCAAAGTCTCCCGGTCTATGGCTTCTGGCCGTGGCTTTCGTTTGGCTGCTTGTCTTCGATTCGCAAGCGAGCCGAAAAGCGGAAGCCCCGGCTTGGTATCCAAGGCTACGCTGGCCGCTAACGGTCGTGGTCGTCGCCTCGCTTATGCTTGGGGCGCTTGCGTGATCGCCGGCCATGAGACGAAAGAATGATCTGCCGAAAAAGACCTGCATGATCTGTGGGCGGCCTTTTGCCTGGCGCCGCAAATGGGCGGACTGCTGGGCGAAGGTCAGATATTGCTCCGAACGCTGCCGGCGAGGACGCAACACCAAGGAGGTCCATCTTGTTCTCTAAACCCGAACCTATCGAGCCCGGCCCGGGCCAGGAATCGGTCTGGGACTACCCGAGGCCGCCGCGTCTGGAGATAGTGAGCGACAAGCTTCGCGTGACCTTTGCCAGCGAGACCATCGCCGAGACCGACCATGGCTACCGGGTTCTCGAAACAAGCCACCCGCCGGTCTATTACTTTCCGCCGTCCGATGTGCGCCACGATTTCCTGGTCGCTGCCCCCGGGCGTTCCCTTTGCGAATTCAAAGGCATGGCACGCTATTGGACACTCGATGTAGGTGGCAGGCGGGCCGAGAAGGCGGCCTGGAGTTATCCGGACCCGACCGAAAGGTTCTGGGCTCTCAAGGATTTCTTCGCATTCTACGCCTCGCGCGTGGACGGTTGCTGGGTAAGGAACGAGCGGGTGGAAGCACAGACCGGCGATTTCTATGGTGGCTGGATCACCTCACGCATCGTCGGACCCTTCAAAGGCCCGCGGGGCACGCCCGGCTGGTAGAGAACCGAACTTGGACAAGAGGTATCGGAACAGATGCTTAGCTGTACTGCTATGAGGGCATCGCGAGCAAAAGGATGGGGACCGCAGCTCTGCCGGAGGCGTTCAGGCGCGATGATCGCCTTGGCCTTCGCCTTGCTCTTCGGTACAGCGCCGGGTGTTTCAGCGGCGGAAGAGACGGGCCTTTGGCGGGCGCTCGGTTCGAAAGGAAACGTCGCGCTCCTGCGGCATGCCATTGCACCGGGCACGGGCGATCCGTCGGAGTTCGCGATTGGAGACTGCGGCACGCAGAGGAATCTCTCCGACGAGGGGCGGGAGCAGGCAGCGCGCATCGGCGCTCGCCTTCGAGAAAACGGTATAAAGACGGCACGTATATTTTCTAGCCAATGGTGCCGCTGTCTGGAAACGGCAAGACTGCTTGGGCTCGGTCCGGTGACGGAGCTGCCCATTCTCAATTCTTTCTTCCAACGCCCCGAACGCCGAACTCGCGAAACCCAAGCGCTCGAAGAGTGGCTCGCCCGCCAAAACCTCGATGGGCCGATCGTGTTGGTGACGCATCAAGTCAACATCACGGCTTTGACGGGCGTCTATCCCGCTTCCGGCGAACTCGTTGTCGTACGCCAGTCCGAAAACGGGAAAATTTCGGCCGTCGGCTCGATCGAGACCGATTGAACCACTGATGTCAGAGCCCACCAGAGCCCACCAGAGACTGCATTAAGTGCCCTCGGTCTGAGCCGATTGATGCGGCGCAGGATATCAGCGAACAAGTCTCTCGGGATTACGACCTCGGCCATCTGGAACGTGACGTAGCGCCCGTGGCGAACGATTTTGCCGCCGATCTTGATTACTTGACGCACGGAAATTCATGGATTGAATATTGAAATGGCGTCTCCATGAACCAGCCGGCGTCAACAACGTGACTTGAAACTGTTGCGAGTCCGTACTTGCCTTCGTTCAGGGTGTTTCCGTCCTGCTGCATCAAATTGGATTTGGAAAAAGCGCCCGGTTCCAATGGATTAATTTGCTTCCACACCATCGAACGGCGGATATCTGGAATCATAGTGGAAGCAAGAGGGCGCGAAGTTCTGGGAGTAACGGCGCAGTAGAGCGAAAAGTGACTGCCGGCCTTTGTGGCAATAGCTGGCGGAAATGGCGGGATCTGCGCAATACAGAGAAAGTAATCGTAGAAAATTCCCTACGGCTCATAACCTGAAGGTCGTAGGTTCAAATCCTACCCCCGCAACCAA
>JADHLJ010000309.1 GCA_016780745.1 Alphaproteobacteria bacterium
GCAATCCATCGCCAGTCGCAATGTCAATCCGATGGAGTCGGTGGTCGTCTCGGTCACTCAAATCCACGGCGGCGATGCCTCTAACGTGATCCCGCAACAGGTGCCGTTGGCCGGCACCTGCCGCTCCTTCAACCCCAAGGTTCATGACAAGATTGAGCCCCGGATGCGCCAGATCTGCGAGAACGTGGCCGAGGCCTTCGGCGCGACCGCCGAGCTGCGCTACGAGAAACGCTATCCGCCGACGATCAACTCGGAGGCGGAAACCGAAATCGCCGCCGCCGTCGCCGCCGAGATCAGCGGCGCGGATTTCGTGGTCCGCGATCCCGAGCCCAGCATGGGCGCCGAGGACTTCGCCTTCATGCTCCAGGAAAAGCCCGGCTCCTATGTCTGGATCGGCAACGGCCCCGCCGGACCGGGCGAGCAGCTGCACAACCAGGGCTATGACTTCAACGACGAAGCCTTGCCGATTGGCGCCAGCTATTGGTCGCGGCTGGTGGAAACCGAACTGGCGCGCGCCGGGTAGGTAAGAGACTGAAGCGTCAAAGGAGGATTTCGACATGTGGCTGAACACGTCCTATTCCCATCCCGACGATTTGGGGCCGGACCGCTGGGACGCGCTGATGATGAGCCGGGCCGAGTACGAGGCCATGGTCCAGGAGCGGGCCGAGCGCGACAAACTGGCCCCAAAGGTTGGCGAGACGGCGCCGGATTTCGAGATTGAGCGACTGACATCCGCCGGCCGACGAAGTGGCGAGATGTTCCGGCTTTCAACCCAGCTCGCCGAGGCGCCGGGTCGTCCCATCGGATTGGTTTTCGGCTCCTATACCTGACCTCCGTTTCGCATTCTGACCGTGCGTCTGAACGAAATATACGAGGCCTACCGGGACCGGATGGACTTCTACTGCGTCTATATCCAGGAGGCGCATCCGAGCGATGGCTGGCAGGTCGCGCGCAACCTCAATGACGCGGTCCTGCATGACCAGCCGACAACCATCGAGGAACGGGCCGAACTCGCCGAGGTCTGCGCGGTGCAACTCGATATGGCCATGCCCATGTTGTTGGACACTATGTCCAACGAGGTCGACACGCTCTATGCCGCCTTGCCGGAACGGCTCTATGTACTGGACGGCGGGGGCGTGGTCCGGTTTCGCTCGGTCATCGGATCACCGGGCTTCGACGTCGATGCCTGGCACGAGGCGGTCCAGCGGGCGGTGGCCTGACGTTGCGGAGCCGCGGGATTAAGGAGTGACGCGATGATAACCGCGGATCATGTCCGGCTGATGGCCGAATACAATCAATGGATGAACCAGCGGCTCTACGACCTTTGCGAGCCGATGGGCGACGAAGCGCGCAAGCTGGACCGGCGCGCGTTCTTCGGCTCCATTCACTCCATCTTGAACCATATCCTCTACGGCGACCTGGCCTTCATGTCGCGCTTCACGGGTGATCCGGCGGAGGCCCCGCCGATCGGTGTCGACCTGCATGACGATTTCGCGGATCTCAAGGCCGCCCGCCTGGCGCTGGACGCGCGCATTGTGGCGTGGGGCTCGAGCCTGGAGGCGGAGTGGCTGGCGGCGGATATCACCTATACCAGCAAGGTCGACGGCGTCACCCGGACCCTGCCGAACTGGATGATCGTAACCCACATGCTGAACCATCAGACCCATCACCGGGGTCAGATCACCACATTGTTGAGCCAAATGGGCCTCGACATCGGCACCACCGATATCCCGTTCATGCCGCGGTTTGGTGAATAGGGGCGAGGCCAAACGCCGGCCCGCCCTCCTTGAGCGTCGTACTGGCAGTACGGCCTTGGGCATCACCGCGTAGATCGCCAAGTGCTTCCAGCAATTGTTCCCTGTGATCGACGATCCAGTAATCCGATTCAATCGCGGAGATGAGGTTCGATCGGGAACCGGTTGTAAGGATCAAGGGAGAGAGGATGGAATAGGTGCCTCCATTGAGCGATCTGTCGAAGTACAGAACCAGCAAATCGGCATGGCCGTCGCCGGTCCAAGCCGCGGTTGCCAGAGAGTGATCCCGGAGACATCCGTTGGAATGGCATCAAGATACAACTTCCCACCAATCGGCCTCGGTATAACGGCTCGACGCCGCCATGCCGAGGACTAGAATTGGAACGAGCAGTATCCACGTCAGGGTTTTGGTTGCCGATCTAGCCATTGTGTTTAAGGCCTCGACGCTCTCGGCATCGGATTTAATTGCGCGGATGACGGAGGGCTTCCAAAAGTTGTTTCTTATGATTCGCGACCCATTTCGCCGCCGAAATGGCGGTGATCAAATCCGATCTCGAATTTGTTGTCAGTATCAAAGGCGTGACGACAAAATAGTTACCGAAGTGAAGAGCCTGATCGATATAAAGGACCAATAGATCCGCATGGCCGTCGCCTGTCCAATCCGCCGCGGCCAGCAGGTTGATCTCGCGATTCCAACTGTCACGTCCTTCCGTCCGTGACAACATTTTGTATTTCGCTTCTCCCTTGGTGACGACGGTACCGTTCTTCCCGTCGTTGTTTAGGTAGAAGCTAAAGAAGACCGGTCCGGGCAATCCCGACATCGATGGACCGAACGAAGATCTGAAGGATTTCAAGTTCAAGCGACTTTCGATATCAGAGATCAAGTTATTTTCATCAAATGTATCGATTGGGGTCGGTTGGGCTTGGTGGAGTATTGCCATGACCATACAGGGACCAAAACCCTCTTGCTCGTAGGCTCCTCCTTCCGCGAATGCGTGGAGTGCTTTTTCGTCCTTTAGAATGTCGACCAGTTTGGAACAACGCGACGCGATACCCTCGTCAAGCCGATCCCTTGTGGGATCGAAGCCATCGGGCCGCCCCTCGTTCCATTGCAAGTAGCGGTTTGTGCGTGGGTTCCAGACGATGATCCCGCCAACTTGTGTCGGGATCGCGTCGAGTTCCCACCAGTCCGCGTCGGCATGACGGCTATCCGCCGTCATGCCGAGCGCAAACACAAGCGGTAATAGAACACGTGCTAAGGTTTTGGTTGTCGGTCGAGCCATTGCTTTAGATATCGCCCTTCCTTTTGTCGGCGGGTTGTATATTCGTCGCCGAAGTTCATCAGCTCTTTCTCCGCCGCGTGCCAATCCTGCTCGGTTATGTGTTTCCAGTATTTCGGTGCGACCGTGGGATCTTTAAGGTTGGGTCCATATTGCCACACAACTGAAACAATAACAGTTTGTATTTCACGTGGGAGTTGTGAAAGGCGAATGAGGCCCGACCTTCTCATGATCTCCTGATCATAGAGCCTCTCGAACGTGATCAGGACGTCACGCTTGATATTCTGGTCCAGTTGATCCGCGTCCATCTTTGAGATTTTGAGGGGGCGTTCCACCAGCAGACGGCGCGCGGCGTCACCCTTTACCCCGAGATAGGGTTCAAGTTTTTTCTTGAGGTCCGGTGACAGATTTAGCCGGTTAAGCTCGAACAAATTGCGTTGGCCGATGTCCACGCCGGTGGCAACCGTGACACCCGAGCCGACCTTGCCTGGATAGTAACCATCCAATTTTTGACCACCTTCGAGTTGGGAAATGAAAGTCCAGTGATATTCATCATATATGTCCTTTTCATGGGCGGCGCGCCGGGCGCGCTCGCCGGTTGTTGGTTTTGATGTGGAGACCCTTGGCCGCGAGCATCCCGCTTCGCTCGATCGGCGCATCCCGCGCGATCTAGCCTAGATGTGAATTCCGTGTCCCCTGAGTCTGGGGGCGAATAAGTTAATATTCAAGAAAATGTCGTAAACCCATTGGCGCGCCATCGCCGCCAATCATGTGATACAACTAAAACGATAAAATAAAGCTTAGCAGGCGGGCTTGTCCACTCTCGCCTTCGCCACTTGGGTCTCGCTCGCCGGCAGGTGGCTGGCGAGCTCCCGGGGCCGGACGGGCGGGGTACCCAGCATCCCGGCGAGCAACCACTCAAGATCGCCCTCGCCCATGCGGGGCGAGCGGACCCGGCGAGGTTCGGTCGGCGTGAAGACGCGGCCATCCCAGCGGGCCACCGCGAAGTCGAAGGCGTAGCCGGGCTCGATACCCATTCTGAGATCCGCGATCATCAGATCGTCACCCCGGCGCTCGAACCGCGCGAAACCGCCGGAGAACGCCAGCACGTCGCGGGCCGCGGGCAGGGCATCAAGGCAGAAGGGCAATCTGGTGCCCCGGTCATGGGCGTGCACCGCGACCGCCGCGTCGTCGCCGAGAAAGGGGATATAGAGATTGAGATAGCGGTCCTCGCCACCTCTGTCTTCGATGGCGATACCGCGCCAGAACAGGGTGTTGAAAGCCGTCGGCGTGATCGCCAGCCGCTCGGCCTCTATCCCACGCGCCTCGAGCACCCTTTCCGCCCGCGCCGTTACGACGGCCTGACCGATCGCCGACCAACCGAGATACAGCGTCGAAACCACTAGCGCCGCCGCCGTCCAGCGCCCGAGCCGCTGGCCTGGCCTGGGACTGAACAGACTCCAAAGCGTCACCACCACAAGCGGCAAGGTATAGAGCGGATCGATGATGAACATCGAGCCGACGCCGAAGGGATGATCGGTCAGTGGCCAAAGCAGCTTGGTGCCGTAGATGGTCATCGCGTCCAGCAAGGCGTGGGTGGCGAAGACCAGATACACCATCAGATAGGCCGTCACCCGATGTGAGCGCAGCCCGCTGAACAGCCGGCACAACGGTTCGGCGAAAAGCGGCGTTGCCAGCGCCTGGATGATCAGCGAATGGGTGGCGCCGCGATGCATCACGTAGTTGGCGACGGGATCGCCATGCGAGATGAAGACGTCGAGATCCGGCGCCGTCCCGAGCGCGGCGCCGAGAAGCGCGGCTTTACGAGGTCCGATACGCCGGCCCGCCACCGCCACGCCGACGGTGGCCCCGAGCACCGCTTGGGTCAAGGAATCCATAAGCGCCTAGATAGTGCCCAGGGCGCCGCCGCGCTAGGGGGCGGGGGTGGATGGGGGCGATTTTTCTCCCCCATTTCCAACCGCGCTCATCGCACGCAGGTGGCGCTGTAGAGCCAGCCCTCGCCGCGGCGTTTGGCGTAGACGTCGATGGACTGATCATGGCGCGTGTAACACGAGAAGATCGGGATGGTGACGAAGCTGGTGAGGATGAACGAGACCGTGTCGCCGCCGAAAAGCTGTCCGGTCATGCAGAGCTTTTGGGCCTTGTTGCGCCCCAGGCGAAAGGTCGCGCGCTCTCGCGACTTAAGCTGGACCCGACCGGTGATGGTGAAGGGCGCGCGGTTGCGGACCAGCACGCACACGTCGCCGCTGCCGCCGACACCGGGCGGCGGCTTGCCCTCGCGATGGTTGACGATCTCCGGCGGCTCCTCCTCGCACGCGGCGAGAAGCAGCGCCAGAAATCCCAGGACCAGAAGGAATGGAGCGCGACTCATGGTCCGAGCTTAGTCGCGATCCCGCCCCGGCGAAAGCGCCGGAAACGGGAAAGTCGGTGAAAGCGGTGTTAGACGCCTTTTTCCTTGAACACTTCCTTGGCCTGACGGAATCCGTCGACGGCGCAGGGGAAACCGGCATAGCCGCCGACCTGGATCAGGATCTCGGCGATCTCGTCCTTGGTAACACCATTGTTGAGCGCGCCACCGAGATGCAGGCGAAATTCATGGGTGCGGCCCAGCGCCGCCAGCAGCGCGATGTTGATCATGCTCCGGGTCTTCAAGGGCAGTCCCTCGCGGCCCCAGATCGCGCCCCAGGCGTGGGTGGTGATGAACTCCTGCAGCTTGAGGGCAAATTCATCGGCGTTGTTGATCGAGTTGTTTACGTACTCGTCGCCCAGCACCTGCTTGCGGGTGGCCAGGCCTTGGTCGAACAGATCCTTGGTGTCCATGGGAGTTCTCCGGAAGTCATGGGTTGGAATGCCCAGACCATAGCGGAGAATCGCGGCGAAAGAATCCCACGTGATGATTTCTGGGGCTTTACGTTTTGCTTCCGAGGGTCGAGTTCCACCGCTGGCGCCGCCGCGCTTCAACCGTCGCCTTCCCGCGGGTGTTAGGGTCGCCGGTAAACTCTAGCCGTCGTCCTCGCGAAGGCGGGGACCTCAGGGTAACGGTCAATATGGTCGCCCTTTTCAACGGGTGAGAGGCCCCCGCATGCGCGCACTGCTGTCCGGGGAAATTTTGGCGAACTCGGGCTAAGGATTGAGCCGCCTAAAAGACGAGGGCCTAGGTGAATGTCGGACTTGAAATCGCTGATCGCGAAACCAACCCACGGACCCGTCGTCCTCGCGCAAGCGGGGACCCCAATTTC
>JADHLJ010000006.1 GCA_016780745.1 Alphaproteobacteria bacterium
AACCTGCCGACCCGGGCGGTGAAATCCTCGGCCTGGAACGGCTCGTGCTTCGACTGGACCAAGAAGCCCGCGCATTACGCCGCCGTGCATTTCCATGACGACGATCTTCATGACTGCGGCTGGGAGACCGATTTCAGCTTCACCGTACCGAAGAATTTCAAGAGCGGGGTCTACGCCGCGCGGCTTCGCACCGCCGAGGGCGACGAGGAAATGGTGCCGTTTTTCGTCACCGCGTCGAGAGGCAAACCGCGCAACCGTATCGCCGTGCTGATCCCGACTTTCACCTATACGGTTTATGCCAATATCGCGCGTGGCAACACCAACGACGCGATGCGCGAGCGCATGGCCGAATGGGGCACTAGTCCGTATTCCACCGACGACCATGGGCAATTCGCGCTATCGACCTATAACTACCATTCCGATGGCAGCGGTATCGGTTATTCCTCGCGTCTGCGACCCATCATCACCATGCGCTCCAACGTGATCTCCTATCCCGAGGTGCGGGGTTCCGGGTGCCGGCATTTCCCCGCCGACAGCCATCTCTGGTACTGGCTGGAGACCAAGGGCCATGACTTCGACGTGATCACCGATGACGAGTTGCACAATTGGGGCGTCGACGCGGTGAACGGCTATGATTTGGTGATCACCTGTTCGCATCCCGAATATCACACGTCCGGCTCGCTTAACGCGCTGCAGGACTATGTCGATGGCGGCGGGCGGTTTCTCTATCTCGGCGGCAATGGTTTCTATTGGAAAGTCGCGGTCAGCGATGCCTGGCCCGACGCGGTGGAAATCCGCCGGGGCGAAGGCGGCATCCGTGCCTGGGCCGCCGAGCCGGGTGAATATTACAACGCCTTCGACGGCACTTATGGCGGCCTCTGGCGCCGCAACGGCCGCGCGCCCCAAGTCCTGGCGGGGGTCGGGTTTTCCTCCCAGGGCGATCACGACGGTGGCCCGTATACCAGGACCGAAGCCTCATATGACCCCTCGGTGTCATGGGTCTTCGAGGGTATCGAGGGTGATCTGATCGGCGATTTCGGCCTCGCCGGCGGCGGCGCGGCGGGCTTCGAGTTGGATCGGGCGGACACCCGTCTCGGAACACCGCTCAACGCCGTTGTCCTAGCCACCTCAAGCGGTCACGGAGATAGTTTCGTGCTCGTTCCCGAGGACATCCTCACCCATCACGATACATGGCCGCATGAGCCGGTCGAAGATCTGATCCGCGCCGATATCGTTTATTTCGAGACCCCGAAGGGCGGCGCGGTATTCTCGGTCGGCTCTATCACCTTCTGCGGGGCGCTGCCGATCAACGGCGGCGACAACAACGTCTCGCGCATGGTCGACAACGTGGTGCGCCGGTTCTTGGGAAACTGATTGAGACCGAAGACGATAAAACCGGCTTGGTTCAAATCAGCGTTTGATCGGTCAGATCCGCGCCTTTTCGATCGTCGTGCCGACGGCATCGCAATCGTCGAAAATATCCAATTTTTCGACATCCACGGCCACCGATTGAACCCGGCGATCGGTCAGCGCCAGATCGGCAACCCGTTCCGCGAAGGTCTCGACGAGGATGACATGCCCCTCGGCGGCCATCTCCTTGATCCGTCCGATCAGGGTTTCGTAGCAGACCACCTTGCGGTAAAGCGCGTCGCCGAAACCGCCGACGGGATAGTCGAGTTGTAGCTCCACGCTGATCGAAACGCGTTGTGGCGCGACCTTCTCGTGATCATGCACGCCAATGGACATCGCCAGAACGAGGTTGCGAATGCGAACCGTATAACGACCGCGCGCACCGACCCGGGTTTGTGGTTCCAGAACCCAATCCGCCGAAAGCAATCCGTCATCCGGTGCCATGCCGTCGCTCCAATCGCGAAACTTACAGTGATGGGGGTTCTAACGCACAAGACCACCCGGTTGTATCCGGAAATCGGCACCTGGCGGCGCGGGCGGGGAAATTCATGCCCAATCCCAAAGCCCGCATGAAAAAGGCCCGCCGTCACGATGCCGGCGGGACTACCAAGATATCAGATGAATTACGCCGAGCGTTGCGGCGTGCCGTAGAAATCGGCCGGCTTCATCAGCTTGTTTTCCTGGTTGATCAGCGCACCGAGCTTGGCGCTTTCCTGGGTGTATTTGATCCAGTCGGGATCGGCTTGCATGCCGGTGCGCTTGGCCTCGCGATCACCGGCGTTCTCATAGGCCCAGATATGAACATACTGATTCACATTACCGGTCTCGGTCACGAGATAGGCGACGGGCTGGCCCAAATGCTTGCTTTGCGGGGCCTTGCCGTATTTCTCGTAAACCTCGAGATGGGCCTTGATGGTTCCCGGCTTGCAGGTATAGGTGCGGACATCCAACAGCATTGTTTTCTCCTGGTTAGATCGCGCCGCGGACGGCGCTCCGTGAATTGGCGACGGAAGATACCGCCGCGCCGTGTCCCTGTCTTTAGTTCTCGCGGGTGATGCGCCCTTCAATCTTGGGAGCGATGGTTCCGGCCGCCGCGATGTGATTGATCACCTGGGTCGCCATCAGTGTCCCGGACTTGGCGTCAATCAGCACGCCCGCAGAGCGAAACACGCCGTAACCGTCCCCGCCGCGCGCCATGAAGTCGTTGGTCGCAAGCGTATAGGTCTTGGCCTTGTCCAGCGGCGCGCCGCCGACCGAAACGCTCTTAACCCGGGATCCGGCCGGCTTGGCCGCGTCATAGGTGAAGGTGAGCCCGGAGACCTGGGCGAACCGGCCCTTGCTGTTCTCCACCTGGCTGACGCCGGTTTCCAGGGCCTCGAGCAGCTGAGCCCCGCTTAGCGAGAGCTTCACGGTCTTGTTACCGAAGGGAAGTTCGGTCAGAACGTCCTTGCGAGCCAGTTTGACGCCGGCTGGGTATTGCTTGTCACCCCGGATGCCGCCGCCATTGGTCACCGCGACATCACTGTTCGTGGCCGCGCGCATGGCATCGGTGATCAGGTTGCCGATCGCCGTCTCGCCGGAACGAACCGAGGAGCGACGAGTATCAAGCTCGGTCGAGCTCGTGCCGATGACCTGACCAAGCTCGTCATCAAGGCGCTGCTTGTAGACCTTCACCTTGGCGGCGACATCGGGATCGGCTTCGGTATTGGCGGTGGAGGCAAGATCGAAACTCGGCGTCCACACCAGTTTCGGGCCGCGGCGCCCCTCGACACGGTCAATCTCCAGGCTAAGTACGGCGACATGGCTGCCTTGCGAGCCGGCCTTCATCACGACCTGACGACCATCGTACCAAGCAGTGAGCAGATGATCATGTCCGCCTAGAAGCACATCGATATCCTTAACCGCGCGCAGCAGGTTCAAATCCGCCGCCAAACCGTCATGGGTCAGGGCGATCACGATATCGGCGCCGGCTTCCTTAAGCTCACCCGCCAGCTTACCGCCGGCGTCCTCCATGGGAGCGATCGACACATCCTTGCCGGCGCTGGAGATCAACATCGTCTCCGGGGTCAACAGGCCTATAAAGCCGATCTTGTAGCCGCCCTGCTCAATCATCCAACTGGAAGCGGTGCCGGGGAAACCGGCTTTGCCTTTGTAGGTGACATTGCCGAGCAACCAGCGGGTCTTGGATTCCGATAGGCGTTGCTGGAGCACCTCGGGGCCGAAATCAAATTCATGGTTTCCAACGACCGCGACATCGATGCCCACGGCGTTGGCCAGATCGATCATGTGCGCGCCCTTGTCGATACCCGACAACAGGGACGGGGAAATCATGTCACCGCCGAAGGTCACGACCGCGAGACCACCATCGGCCTCCGCGCGGGCACGCTCGTCCTTGACGACCGTGGCGATCTTGCCCGCGCCACCGGTGCCACGATTGCCGTCCATCTGATCCCAGTCGTTGACATGGACAATCGTCAGACTAAGCGGCTCGGCCGAGGCGAGATTCGGGGCGCCGGCAAGCAGCCCCAGACAAAGCGTGGCGCGCGCGATACCGCGCGAAAGAAGTTGAAATTGCATGACGGACCCTCCCGTTCCCGAAATCGAACGATAGAGCCTAACGCGAAAATCCCGGGGATGCACGACCTCGCGACAAGCGAGGTCGCGTCTCCTCGCGAAGGAGCCTACTCGGCTTGGGCCTCGGTTGTCGTGGCCGCCGCCCGGCGGCGGCGCGGCGCCGGCTTCGCGGGTTCCGGGTTTTTGATCTCGACAACCCGCTGCGGGAAGGGAATTTCGATACCGGCGGCGTCGAGACCCTGTTTCACGCCCTTGTTGAGATCGAACAGAACATCCCAATAATCCGCGGCATTGACCCAGAAGCGCAGGCCGAGATTGACCGAGCTGTCGGCGAGTTCACGCACCGATAGATGCACTTCGGGGTCTTTCAGCACCCGTGCGTCACCATCGGCGAGATCGCGCAGCACGGTGAAAGCCTGGTCTATATCGGCGCCATAGCCGATGCCGACGACGATATCGATCCGCCTTGTGCCGTGATGTGAAAAATTAGCGATCGCGCCGCCGACAATCGCGCTGTTCGGGACGCTGATGAAAACATTGTCGGGGGTCGCCAGCTCGGTGCCGAACAGCCCTACCTCCTTCACCGTGCCGGCCTTGCCGCCGGCTTCGATATAGTCGCCGATCTTGAAGGGCCGTAGCACCAGGATCATCACCCCGGCGGCGACATTGGAAAGCGTGCCTTGCAGCGCCAGGCCGATGGCGAGGCCCGCCGCGCCGAGTACCGCGATCACGCTGGTGGTCTGAACCCCGAACTGGTTCAGCACCGCGACAATCGTGATGATGAGAACCAGATAGCGGACCAAGGACGACGCCAACGGCTTCAGGGTCTCGTCCATCCATTTGGCGCGATCCGATGCGGAACGCGTCGCCTTGGCCGCCCAACCGGCGATAATCCAGCCGATCACCAGAATGATGATCGCGCCGAGCACATCCAACCCATAGGTCGTCAGCAACAGGTCGATTTCCTGGCTTACCGAGTCCATCTTGCCTTCAACATCCATGACACACCTCTTTCGCGCGCAAAACCGAAGGACGCCATCGCGTCCATGGCGGTTCTATAGCGAAGAAATCCTTTCGGGTCGCCAATAATCGAAAGCCCGGCGCCAAACAAACCCGGCGCCGCCATGAAAACACCCTAGAGATTAGGATCGATGAGTACTTTTATCTCTTCTGGGCGATCGACCAGGCGGTCGAACGCGGCGCGGGTTTGGTCGAGCCCAAGCGTGCTTGTCACCAATGTTTCGGCGCGAGCCGGGTCCTCGGCGATCCCGGCCAGGGCGGCGGCGAATTCTTCCGGGCGATAGGCGAAGCTGAAATCAAGGGTGAGCTCGCTCAGGATCGCCTCGCGCGGGGTCAGCTTGTCTTCGTGCGCGCAGACCCCAACGACGATCACATGGGAGTGGCGCGGCACTGACTTAATCACCGTGTCGATCAGACCCGGCGCGCCGACGCATTCGAATATGTTGACGCCGGGCGGTAGCCCCGCGAAGGCACGAGGCAACAGCGGTGAGGGCGGGCTTGGCGCGAACCCAACCTCTTGCCAATGCGCGAAGGGTGAATCCTCACCCGGATCCAGCACGATATCCGCGCCGACGGCCCCCGCCGCCTCGCGCCGCCGAGCCGAGAAGTCCGCCGCGATGATGGGACCGCGTCCTTGTCGAGCCAAGGCGATGATTACGGCCAGCCCAACGGGCCCACATCCGATCACCAGGTTCGGACCCCGCGCCCGGTTCGCCAGATTGGCCGCGTGCAGGCCGACCGCCAGCGGTTCGGTCAGCGCGGCCAGTGTGCTGGGTACCGCATCGGGGAGCCGAAAACTCCGCTCGGCGTCGACAAGGCAAAGCGTCGCCAGGCCGCCGGAGTGCAAGGGCGATAGACCGATCACCTCGAAGCCGCTCGGGCCATGGGTAAAGGGCAGGGCCGCGAGCCGCTCGCCGGGACGTAGATCGGTATCCGCCCCGGAACCGAGCTCGACCACGGTGGCGGAAAACTCATGACCCGGCACGAATTTCGGAAGCTGGTCGTGCTGTTCCGCCGGGGTTCCGCGCTCCAGATCAATGGCCCGGGCCCGGTGATGCAGGTCGGAACCACAGATCCCCGTCACGATCGGCGCGACCAGGATTTGGCCGGGACCGGGGCGCGGATCCTCCAAGGTTTCCACCGTGATCTTGCTTCCCTGTAGGACGGCGGCGCGCATGACATGGCCTCATTAATCCGGGGAACGGGAGTGGTTCGCGTTAAGCCTCGGGCTTGCGCGCAAGCAGGGAAAACGACAATGGAATATTAGGCCGGTCGTCCGGCATCCGGTACTGGCCAGGCGCGCCTGGCACCAGATAGGGCATCGCCCGCCACGTAATCTCCGGGTGCTCGTTCAGGAACTCTAGCCGCAGCCCCGCCTGGATCAGGCTGGTGACCACCTCGCCGACCGGGTGGAACCACTCGTGGTTTTCGGTCACTTCCAATTGGGTATCGTTATCGGCATAGGCGGTGGTCGTCTGAAAGCACAGCGGCTCGGGCTTGTGAAAATACGGATACCGAACCTTGACCGGGCCATCCGGATCCTCGTCGTCGATGGTGTAGGCAACGGGATGCCCTTCGGCGAGATAGAACCAGCCGCCGGGCTTGACGAAATCCGCCACCACCTTGGCCCAGGCCTGAATGTCCGGCAGCCAGTTGATCGCGCCCCAACTTACGAACACCGCGTCGAATTGACCGTCGATCAGGTCGGGCGCGTCATAGAGGTCGCCCTCGATGAAGGTCGCGTCGATACCAACCTCGCCAGCCAGCCACCGCGCCTTCTCGATGGCGGCGGAGGAGTAGTCGAAACCGGTAACCCGTGCGCCCTTCCGGGCGAGCTTCAGGGTGTCCATTCCGAAATGGCATTGCAGATGCAGCAGCGACAATCCCGCGACATCCGGCAGTTCCGCGAGCTCGATGGGATGCAGATCACCCTCGCCGGCGAGGAATGCCTTCACATTGTAACCGTCATTGCCCTCGGTATCCGAGTTCACCGCGACCAAAGCGTCCCAGTACTTCTTGTTGATGGCTTTCAGGTCGGCGAAATCCTCGCTCATGACGTTTTCCAGCAGGTTATTTCATCGTGGCGTAGTCGATCGGTTGGTGGCGATCGAGAGTACGGCTGATTGGCGGCATGGGATATTTCAATCCGGTCGCGCAGTTATAAAGTACGGCGGTCTCGTCGGCCTTCACCTGACCCGACGCCAGCGCATCCTTATAGGCGGCGAAGGTCGCGGCGCCTTCCGGGCACAGCAGCACGCCCTCTTCCTTGGCGACTTCTTCCTGGGCGGCGAAGATCGCCTCGTCGGTGACGGCGGTGGCGAACCCGCCGCTGTCGCGCACCGCGCGCAGGATCAAGAAGTCGCCAACCGCGACCGGCACCCGGATGCCGGCGGCCGCGGTATGCGCGTTTTGCCAGACCGGCGCGTGTTCCTCGCCCTCCTCGAAGGCCTTGACGATCGGCGCGCAGCCGGTCGCCTGAACCGCGACCATGCGCGGGCGCTTCGAGCCGATCCAGCCGATCGCCTCCAGCTCGTCAAACGCCTTCCACATGCCGATGAGACCGGTTCCGCCGCCGGTGGGATAGAAGATCACGTCCGGCAACTCCCAGCCCATCTGCTCGGCCAGTTCCAGGCCCATGGTCTTCTTGCCCTCGATCCGATAGGGCTCCTTCAAGGTGGAAACATCGAACCAACCAGTCGCTTCCTTGCCGTCGCCGACGATCTTGCCGCAATCATTGATCAGGCCATTGACCCGATAGACCGTCGCGCCCTGAAGTTCGATCTCCGAGATATTCACCTCGGGCGTGTCGTCGGGGCAGAAAATCGTGGTTCGAAGTCCGGCGTGGCTGGCATAGGCCGCCATCGCCGCGCCGGCATTGCCGTTTGTCGGCATCGCGAGATGGTGCAGCCCAAGTTCCTTGGCCATAGCGACGGCCAGCGCCAGGCCGCGAGCCTTGAAGGAACCCGTCGGCAGCCGTCCCTCGTCCTTGACGATGAGGCGCCCCTTGGCGCCGGCGCCGTGTTTGCTGGCCATGCGCGGCAGCGAGATCAGCGGCGTCATCACCTCGCCCAGATCAACCACATTCTCGGTCTTGGTGACGGGAAGGAACTCGCGATACCGCCAGAAGCCGCCGGTGCGCGCCGCCAGCGCCTCCTTGGTGATCGATTTGGCCAAGCCCTCCAGGTCGTAGCGCACCAACAATGGCCGTCCGACGCTCGAGAGGCCATGCACCTGGCCGGCCTCAAAACGCTCGCCATTCATCGAGCATTCAAGATGAGTGACGAAATTCGGGAATTCTTTGTCTTGGGCGCTCATTTGGACCGTTTCCTTCCTGACGGATTTGGCTCTGGTTTGAAGCGAGCGAGCACGGAAGACAAGGATTTTCATGCGCCGGGAGCGAAAGACCCGACCCGACGCAGAGGCGGATTGTTGATGTTCCCTTGGTGATCTCGTACACGAAGATGCGGAAAACAGTCCCCGGATGGCGGGAACCATGACAGCCAGACAATCGGCGCGGTCCCAAGGTTTCGAACAGCTCGGCGTGCTCGCCGCCATTGTTGTGGTGGTGACGGTGGCGCGGCTGGCGCTGTTGCTGGCGTCCAATATCGGTTTGCATGGCGACGAGGCACAGTACTGGTCGTGGAGCCGCGAGCTTGCCTGGGGCTACTACACCAAGCCACCGATGATCGCCTGGTTGATTGGGGCGACGACGGCGGTATGTGGGGATGCCGAGTGGTGCGCCCGGGCCGGCTCGCCACTCCTCCATGCCGGAACCAGTATGTTGTGCGGGCTGATCGGCGCGCGACTTTTCGGCGCCAGAACCGGGTTCTGGGCCGGGCTGCTGTTTCTCACTCTACCGGCAGTCTCGTTCTCCAGCGCGGTGATCTCCACCGATGTGCCACTGCTGTTCTTCTGGGCGCTGGCGCTCTACGCGTTGATCCGCGTCCTCGAGGATCGGGTGCCAGCCTGGGCGGTGGTGCTGGGACTCGCCATCGGTCTCGGCCTGCTGGCGAAATACGCCATGGCCTATTTCGTCATCGGGATGGTGCTGGGCTGTGGTTTGTTTCGCGAGCATCGCTGGTTCCTGATCAGCCCCTATATATTCGGTGTAAGCCTACCCGCCGGGCTGCTGATCATTCCGAACCTCGCCTGGAACATGGAGAACGGCTGGGCCACCGTCGCTCATGTCGGACAGAACGCCAATCTCGGCGGCCCGCTTTTTCACCTGGACGAGGCGGCGGCTTTTCTCGGCGAACAGACTGGGGTGTTCGGGCCGATCTTGCTGGCGGTGCTGGCCTGGCGGATCGTCCAACTCATCCGCGGCCGGGCCGACCGTCGGGAAGCGTGGTTGTTCTGTTTCTGCCTGCCGGTCCTTCTGATCGTTACCATCCAGGCCTTCCTGTCGCGCGCGAATGCCAATTGGGCGGCGACGGCCTATGTGTCGGCGACAATCCTGGTCGCGGGATGGGCGGTCACGAACGCGCGTTTATGGCTGGCCAAGACGTCGGTCGGCCTGCACGTGGCGGCCGCGCTGATCGTGGGTGTCTTCTTTCTTGATCTGCCGGGGCTCGAGCCACCACTGAAGAGCGACCCGCTCAGGCGCATGCGGGCTTGGCCGGAAACCGCGGCCCCAATCATCAGGGCGATGGAGCGGGACCCCGAACGCATTCTTCTCACCGACGACCGCAAGACCATGGCCTCGCTGCTCTATCAGCTAAGAGACACGCCGTTCCGACCACTCATGTGGGATTATAACGACCACCCCGACCATCACTATGAGCTAACCGCGCGATACAACCCCTCTCCGGGTGACCGCGTGCTGCTGGTGGCAAAATGGGACAATCCTCACCCGATCCTCAAGCGGTTCGAGAACCACATCCGGCTTCCCGCGATCGAGGTGCCGATCGGCGCGGATCGCGTCCGCGTCCTGCACCTCTTCACATTGGATGGTCATGTCACGCCCTGATTCTTCCCCGGCGATCCTGTTCGGCCAACCCGCCACGAGGACCATCGCGCCCCTGACCCTGGTGGTCGCGGTGTTGTTCATCACGTTTCCGCAGATCGATTTCGCCGTTGCCCAGGCCTTTCATACCGGTGGTAACGGTTTTCTGCTTCGAGACGGACCGGTTCACAAATTTGTCGATACCTTCGTGCGGCCCTATGTGAAGGACTTGGTGATCATCATGCTGGTTCTCGCCGGCATCAGCTTGCTCGCCCGCGGCAAGTTTTTGAAATGGCCTCCACGGGCGATCCTCTTCATGGTCCTCACCTTTGCCCTTGGCCCGGGCCTGTTGGTCAATGGCGTGCTCAAGAGCTATATCGGCAGGGCCCGGCCCAAACATATCGAGGCGCTTGGCGGCGACAAACTCTTCAGTCCAGCATTCGTCCAAGCCGAGCAATGCGCCAGCAATTGCTCTTTCGTGTCGGGCGATGTTGCCTTCGTCGCGGCAACGCTCGGCTTCGCGCTGCTACTGGAGGGACCAAAGAGACTTTTCGCCATCGGCGTGTGCCTCGCGGCGACGGCGCTGACGGGCTATTACCGGATGGCGGTCGGCGCGCATTTTCTAAGCGACGTTCTACTCGCCGCGCTGTTCTGCTTCATCATCACCCTGGCCATGCACCAGGTTATCTTTTTTCAGCCAGATAGCGCGCGAAAGTCGTCATAAGTCCCCGCTTGTCGCCATCACTCGGCGGTCGATGGATCGTCATCGACGGGTACCAGGGACTGTCGCCGCGCCCATGGAACCAATACCAGAGCAGAACGATCTCGCTCGGGTAGAGCAGGTCCACCGGCTTACCCAACGCGCCGGCGAGATGCGCGGCGATGCTGGAGATCGAAATCACCCGGTCCATCGCCGCGATTTGGGCGGCATGCGCGTCAAGGTCACCGAAAGTGTCGAGATCGTCATCAACCAGGATATCCACACCGTGACACGCCCTCGCCTCGGCGATTTCCCGATCGTCGGCGTGATATTGCAGGGAGACGAACCGGGCATCCAAAGCCTCGAAGACCGGCCCCCATTCCGCCAACGGCACCGACTTTCTCGGCCCCTGAAATCCCAGCGGACTGGACCAGGAAATACCGATCAGGGGACGACCCGCCGGATCGCGGTAACGTTCGCGAAGTTCAACGACATGGTCGGGATCCGCGGTCAGATAGCCCGGATGGCGGGGGAAATCACCGAAGCCCCGGCGCAACGCCGCGATCGCCGCGATAAGCGGAACCTCGGCCGGGCGATCCCCGAGGTCTGGGTCCAGGACGGCGACGGTTTCGGGGGGTGTAACCTTGACGAGAGGAAAAGATCGGCGAACCAGACCCTCTAGTTTTGAAGAACAGGCAACCGCCAGAGTGTCGGCTCGCCGCGCAAGCTCCGCCATCGCGCCCAGATACATCACCTCCTCGCCGATGCCGAACTGGTCGTTCCAAACCAATAGGCCCGTTGGCTTGGCCTCCCGCGAGGGCCAGCGCGGCAACCGCTCTTCCCTTGAGCGTCGGGGGAAGGCGAGCGCACTGAACCATGCATACCCGTCCCAACCCTCGACGAAACGCCCGACACGAAGATCAGTCAGCGCGCCGAAAAACCCAGCCTCGGGATTTGTCGGCTCCGTCACGGCGGCGCGCCTGAAATAGGTCCGAACTCTTGGAATATCACCGCCGGGCAGTGTCAGTTGGGCAAGCGCGATCATGGCGTTCGGCTGCGCTGGCATCAGAACCAAGGCCCGCCGGTAGTCATCGGTCGCTTGGGTCATGAGGTCTCGACGGCGGTGCGCGTGGCCTCGGTTCTGGAAGGCGGCGGCATGGAGCGGCTCAACCCGGAGCACCCGGTCATATCTCCTCGCCGTGGCCAAATGGTCAAAAACAGCCGCCGCCGCTTCCGCCGACGCAAACAATGCGGCTGAGTGATCTGGCGCCAAGCAGGTCGCCCGCCGCGCCGCGTCCGCCGCCTGATCTTCGTGATCCACCGCCCGCGCCGAAGACGCGAGATTGACCCAGGTCACGACCGACATCGGACTCAACACCGACGCCCGCTTAAAATGCAAATATGCCGCATCGTGGTGGCCGCCAAGACGCGCGAGCGGCCCGGCCCGCGCCGGCGCCAGTGAATCGGCGGGGTCGGCGATGCTGGCCCATCCACCGAAACGATGGCCGTCGGAAAGCGCTTCCAGCTCGGCGATGGCCAGCAAAAGTCGGTAGGACCTCGCGCGGGACGGCTCGATCGCAACCGCCATGCGGGCAAACCCTTCCGCCGCCTTGACCTCTCCGACGCCAAACAGATGCTCGGCCAGGTGAGCCATGACGGAAACGTCGATCGTCCCGGCCGCTAGAAGCCGCCATGTCATACGCCGCGCCTGGTCCAGCGCCCGCGCCTCGACGGCCCGCCGATACGCGTTGAGTGCGTCGACCAGGGATACTCGTGTCGCCGGTTCGGCGCGTGTGGTCACGCGACCTCCCTCAAGTGTTTATCCTTGCCTTCAAGCCAAGCGGAACGGCAAGAGCCGTGGCCGACCGAGCGGTCTTTCCGACGCGAGCCAAACCGCCTATTTTGTTTTTTGAATCTAGCAAACTTGGCGTTCGTCGAGGAACCGTTCATTGCAAGACCCGATCGCCGAAGCCGCGCGCCAGGAACATGTTAGGGCCGTCGCGGACTATAAACGCTCCGACGACGTCTCCGCGATAGACCGCTACCGCCGTGTGTTGTGCGCCGACCCAAACGATCGGCTCGCGACCGAAAACCTCGTTTGGCTCGCAACGCGAGTTGACTTGACCTCGGCCATGGGCGCGCGCGTCGGCATCCGGACGGTCCGCCAGTTTCCCGACAATCTTCGCCTCGCATACATGACCGGTCGGACTCTCTTCTGGCGCGGCGAGATTGGCGCGGCGATTCCCTTGTTGAGTGCCACCGCGACGCAAGGCCCGGATCCGGGGCGAGCCTATTCCATGCTGGGACATGCACTCTCATTGCGGCAAGCAACTCAAGAAGCCACCTATTCCGGCGGACCGATACCGCCGAACCAGAACGATCTATTAATAGTATTCGCGCGCGACGCGATAAGCCTGGATCACGCGTTACCCGTGCTTTGGCGTTGGCGCGAGGACCCTGACCGGCACGCCCTTGTCGTAATGATAGGTGATATTCACCCCGATGATTGGCGCGCCCGGGCAATTGAGCGACTGGCTCGGGCTCACATCAGGTCGCTTCGAGATCTTACCTCCGAATTAAATCTCGCCTCGGTATTGGACGAACTGTTGAGCGGCTCATCGCGTGGCCTGGTAATGTTTGATCGCAGCAGTGACATCATCGCGCGCATTCTCGGGCGGCTCGCGAGGCAACACGGGGCCGCTTTCGTCTCGCTACCACATGGCGAAGAGCCATACATCAATCGGCTAACCAACGTAGACTCCCAGGAAATTGACGCCGCTCCGTCAAAAGGTTTCGACCTCTATGATCTGTCATTGATGTCGAGCACCTTCACGATCGAGAAATATGGCATCCCGGCAAACGCGAACACCCGGGTCCTCGGGAGCGCCAGATACTGTGCTGCCTGGCTCCGAATCCGCGATTCGTTATGCCCTCCGGCTAGCGGCCTACCGGAAGCACAAGGCCTGCGGGTGGTTGTGTTTCTACCGAAACCCGAGAAGATCGTGGATTGGTCGGAGCTGTCCCGCGTCCTCGCGATACTCGCCGGACGGGAAGACGTGACGCTGTTAGCGCAACCACACGCCCGTGCCGGTGCCCAGTTTCGCCTGGTCCAGAAAAACGGCGATTGGACCCTGGAACACGTGACGCGCGAGAACCGAGCGCTGCCGGAGGAATTCACCAATCCTGCTCCGGAAGTCGGTTGGCGGACAGCCCCCGCGAATGTTGATGCGCCTTCATTGATTGCCTGGGCGGATGTTGTGCTCGCGTTGGGGACAAGCGTGACCTGGGAAGCGGTCATGCGGCGTATACCGGTGCTGGAGTTGAGTTGGTGCCACGGTAATCACTCAACGCTCGCGCATTTTCTTCCCGCGACGGACATGCGGTCCCGGGACGAGGCGATCGCGGCCATTGACGCCATTTCACGAGACGGTTCCGAAACATTTTATCCCGACACCGAATGGACGGCTTTCGTAAGGCGCTTCATCGAACCCGATGACACGACATCCGTGTTGGATAACCATATTCGCGCGCTGGACCAAGCGCACCCAGCCAAGGCCAACACCGCCGTCGAGCCTTCGAAGAGCACCTAGACAACACAAAAAACCAATGGAAAGGTAGGCGGCGCCAATGCCGTTGGATAGATAAGACATGAAGTCCTTGCTCGCCGAGCTCAGCAAAGCCGATATCATTGACGATCCTTTCCCGCATATCGTCGCGCGAAACGTTCTCGACCAAGACCTGCTCGACTCCCTGCTGGAGGAATTTCCTCCCCTGGAGGCCTTTCCGAACAACTCGGACGCCAGCAACATACGCCTGAACCTCGGCAACGCGGCGGCCATGACATCGGAGGCGGTTTCTCCCAAGTGGCGAGAATTTCTCGCGCGCAACGCCGACCGCGAGCATCTGTTGCACTTCATTCGTGTTTTTGGCGATCACATGAAGACCGCCGTTCCGGGTGCCTCTAGATTCCTCGAAATGGCCGAAAAACTGCGGGTCGGCGTAAAGCATGTGGACGGGTTCGATACCGCGCAAGTTCTGCTTTCCTCGGCAATCGACGCGAACACGCCGACATCAAGCGTACCCTCCAGCGTGCGGGGTCCGCACGTGGATAGCGGCGCCAAGCTGTGGGTCGGGCTTTTCTATCTCAGGGACGAATTGACCTCCGAGGGTGGAGACCTGGAACTTTATCAACTGAAGCCTGGGCACCAACTCGCCGGTAACGTGGTGAATGGCAGCGAGATTCGGCCCGAATGCCTCGATCTCGTAAAAACCGTGGCTTATGAAGCCAACACATTGTTTATCGGAATCAACTCACCGGCCTCCATTCACGGTGTGTCCCCGCGTCAACCGACGCCTCATCCCAGAAAATTCTTCAGTTTTTATTGCGACCTACCGGGAAGATTATTCTAACCATCCCACAAGAAACCTTTGAGTCGGCGCTATCGTTGCCGATGAAACACGAGGTTTTTCAGATCATCGGCGACAGCCCCGCGAAACCCCATTTCCGTGAGCCGCGTGACAAGGGCGGGGCGTCTCGGGTCCCTGGGCTTGATCTCGATCCGTATCGACACGAGACGCGGATCGGCAAGGGTCCGGGCCATCCCCGCGAGAACCTCTGCTTCATACCCGTCGACGTCGATTTTCACATGGTTGGGTTGCGGCACGGTCCCGTCGGCAATCAAGGAATCCAGTTTTCGCTTTCGGATGTCCTCGCGCGGCATGGTCGACGCATCGCTGGATCGCTCGACAATGGACGCATTGGCGATGCCGGGGGTTTCCTGGGGAAACTCGATACGCGCCCATCCATCCTCGTCCGACAACGCTACATTCAACGCGGTTACCCGGTCGTTAAGATGGTTTCGCCGAATATTCGCCATCAGGGTTCGATAGTTGACGCCGATCGGCTCGAAACCAATAACCCGGCATCCCGAGAGCATCGCCGGAAGGATAGAGAATTTTTCGATATTAGCGCCCACGTCGATCAGAACGTCGGTATCTCGAAAACCTTTAATCCACTCGAAGAGACTCGGCTCATAGGCAAAGAAGTTCTCGAAAGCGCGGAATCCCGAAGGTTCCTCCAGCTGGAAGTACATGGATTGACCGCCAACGGAGATCTCCACTTCGCCTTCTGAATACCGGTTTCGCGCCAGCCCCGGGAACCGTTCCAAGGCACAGCACATCCCCATGGCGTTACAGAGCACCAAGTTCTGGAAATCGCGGGTTGCCGCGAAATGCCGCTTCAACGCGACGGAGGACTTCAGGAAATTCTCCCCATCCAGCACGGGTGCGTCGGCGCGCGCGCCGGCACCGCATCTTTTTACAAGTTCGACAAGGCAGCCTGGATCAGCTTGGCCCTTATGCGTCAGGTATCGAACCAAGACGACTAAATATCGTATGTCCGAAGGGTACTCGACAATTCGCTTGCGTAGGAGCGCGCGCAGGTCCGGACACTCGCCACCGAAGTTCAGTCGCTCCAGGATTCCATAGGGGTTGAAGCGATCCGAATGCCTGACGGGGTCTAGATATCGGCTCGCGTCATCGAAACGGCCGAGACTGTTCAACACGGATACGAAGGACCACCAAGCGTTACGATCGCCGGGCGTAACCACGCAAAGCAATCGGTAAGCCCAAGCCGCCGCCTCGTGTTCGGCGTGAGCCCGCGCAACGCGCGCTAATTTTCCCAGTATCGCCGCATCGCCCGGACGCTGAACCAGGTCTCGTTTCAAAGCTTCGACGCTCACGTTAGCGAGCCCCCATGATCCGAATGACGCGCCCTCGTTTGAAGGTAATGTTAAACATAAG
This sequence comes from Alphaproteobacteria bacterium, assembly GCA_016780745.1. Taxonomy (GTDB): domain Bacteria; phylum Pseudomonadota; class Alphaproteobacteria; order Thalassobaculales; family Thalassobaculaceae; genus JADHLJ01. Next base: position 16,449 of record JADHLJ010000006.1, read on the forward strand.
CCGTCGGATCCGGGGATGCGATTGCGAGTCCGGTTTCCTCCAAGGCCATACCCAACTCCAAAACCTTGGACACGAGCAAATATCGACGGTCGTCGTCTTCACCGACCACGCTTTTGATATGCGGGGTAAGATCCACGGCGTTGAAACCCCGATCATGCAGGAATTCGATCACCCGATCTCCAACGTTGAAAAAGTGCTGTGCGTCCGTCCAGCCGTAGTGATGAAGATCAATCACCACCACGTCGGCCACGTCGGTCGCCTTCGAAAGTACCCGCATCGGATCGCGGAAATGATCCCAGACATTGAACAGTCCGAGCGCGCCTAGTCGCTGGCCCGTCGCGCGAAGGGTATCGAAATCAACGACCTCGTCGACCAATACATCCTGAGCGAATGCCAGGCAGTGATTCCCATTGAAGATGCAGGAATGCCCCCAACACATGTCGCTAAATTCACGGACAAGAAAGGTGCGCGGCGGCGTCGCGTTTTCGCGGACAGCGCGCATATCGTCAATCAAGCCGGAAAAGGCGCCCGCCTCCCCATACTGGCCGACAAGTTTTTCACCGGCGTACATCTGACTAAGAAGAGGGATCTTCCGGGCCAGGGCTTCGCGGTTCACGTCGCCGGCCATCGCGTCGAACAGGTGGAAAAACAATCCGCCATACGGACAGTTCACTTCCCCGTAATCCGTCATGTTCGGAACGAGCGCGCCAAGAATGCCCCAAAGCTCGGGACGGGCTCTGAAATACGGACGCTCCAGGCCGACCAACCAAGCGCGCAGGGATGCCCAACCGAACTTGTGACGTCCACACAAATATCCATAAAGCGAGGATGACACACGCGGCGTGAGCCAGGGATCGTACCAAAGCGTGCCGCAGCCAGCGCAACGAAAGAGATTCAACGCCCGGTCGAACGCCATCCGATCCAAACCGAACTGACTGATCAGTGTTTCAACGTAGTATCCGGGAGATCTGGCCTCATATCCCGCGATGGACCGGGACGATCCACCACAAAGCGGACAATTTGGATGCGACTCCAGCAAGCTTTCCAACGCCGCCATATATATCGCTCCGGGTCGATACTCGAGATCGCAAAATGCCACGGGACGCCAAATTTCTCCACCCCGTCGCTCACTCGATTGGTTCGAGGCAAAAGCCCGACGGGATTGAGGCTCCTTCGCCCGGATCCTCATCGAAAGCTGGTCCTATCGCCACGACCCAACTATAAACGCCAACGCGACGATGATCGCGTTTACGCCGAGATAATCACAAAATCTGGGCCGAGCTAACGATAGACTTGGTTTCGATCTTCAAGGGATTTCACCGATGGCCGACCGGAATGACGCCCACGCGATTTCTCACGTGCGGTTCTCACCCCTTGGCCAGCAATTCGCCGAGCCCGAGGAAATTTTCACCGAGCTGCGGGAACTCGTGCGGTCCGGCGATTTCACCTTGGGCAAACCCGTGGGCGAGTTCGAGGCAATGTTCGCGGCCGCCGTCGGCACTAAGCACGCGATCGGCGTGGGATCCGGCACCGACGCGCTGAAGATCCCGCTAAAAGCGTTGGACATAGGCCCGGGAGACGAAGTCCTTACCGCCGCGAATACCTTCTATGCCTCGGTCGGCGCGATCGTCGAGGTCGGCGCGACGCCCCGCTTCGTCGATTGCGACGATACGTTCTGTCTCGATGTTGACCAACTCGAGGCGGCGATCACCCCTCGCACCAAGGCGATCATGCCGATCCATCTGACCGGCGACGTCGCCGATATGCCCAGGGTCATGGAGATCGCCGCGCGGCACGGCCTGCCGGTGGTCGAGGACGGTTGTCAAAGCCTGCTGGGAGAGCGTGACGGAACCAAGGTCGGCGGCTGGGGCGTGGCCACGGCTTTCTCGATGCATCCGCTCAAGATCATCAATGTCTGGGGCGATGCCGGCGTCGTCGTAACCAATGACGACGAGATGGACCGCAAGGTTCGCCTGCTGCGTAATCACGGCCTCAGAAACCGTGATGAGATGGAAATCTTCGGATACAACTCGCGGCTGGATTCGGTCCAGGCCGTGGTCGGCAAGTGGATCGTCCGTCAGGTCGAGGACATTGTCACCGAACGGGCGCGGGTCGCGGCCTATTACGACCAGGGCCTGGCGGATATACCGGGCGTCCGGATCCCAGCGCGACAGGCCAACACCAAGCATGTCTATCTGCTGTACATGGTTTTTGCCGAGGACAGGGACGCGTTGCTGAAACATTGTCTGGACCGGGGCATCGAGGCCAAGATCCACTATCCGATCCCGCTTTATCAGCAGGACGCGCTTGCGCAATTCGGCTACAAGGCCGGCGACTTTCCGGTCACCGACCGGCATGCGCGGGATTGCATCAGCTTTCCGGTCGACCAACACCTCTCGCGCGCCGAGCAGGATTACGTGATCGAGACCGTCAGGAACTTCTACGCGGGGAAATGAACGTGGCCGATATCAGAATCTCGTTGATCGATCTTCAGCAGCGCTTCCACGAAGAGCGGGCGGAACTTCTCGCCTGTGTCGAGCGGGTGCTGGAAAGCGGGCATTTCGTTCTGACACCCGAGTTGAATGACTTCGAGGAAAAGATCGCCGCCTATACCGGCGCCAAACATTGCATCGGTCTCAACTCCGGGACCGACGCTCTGATGATCGGGCTCATGGCGATGGGCATTACCCGGGGTGACGAGGTCATCACCTCGCCGATCTCCTTCGTCGCGTCCACCGGGTCGATCGCCCATGTCGGCGGCACGCCGGTCTATGCCGATGTCCGCGACGATCAGAACATCGACCCGGCCGAGATCGAGAAGATGATCACCCCGCGCACCAAGGCGATCATGCCGGTGCACTGGACGGGCCGGATTTCGGACATGCACGCGATCCAGGAGATCGCCGACCGGCATGGTCTCATGATCATCGAGGATTCGTGTCAGTCCATGGGCGCGACCTATCATGGCCAGCACGGTGGAACTTTCGGCGCGGTCGGAACCTTCTCGGCGCATCCGTTGAAGGCCTTGAACGCCACCGGCGACGCCGGGTTCATGATCACCAGTGATGACGCGATCGCCGAGACCGCCCGCCGGTACCGCAATCATGGCCTCGTCGACCGCGACACCTGCCTCGACTATGGCGTTAATTCACGGCTGGACGTGCTGCAGGCCGAGATCTTGCTGTATCGCCTGGGTCGGCTGGAGTCGATCACCGAGCGCCGACGCCACAACGTGAACCTGTACCGCCAGCTCATCACCGCGCCGGAGGTTTTCATTCCGCCTTGCCAAGCGCATGAGGTGAACCCCTTCGTCATGTTCCTGATCCAGGCGGAGCGCCGGGACGATTTAAAGGCGCATCTCGAGTCCAAGGGCATTATGTCGCTGATCTATTACGGCACGCCGCTGCATCTTCAGCCCGCGGCGAAGCGCTACGGCTATCAGCGCGGCGATTTCCCGAATGCCGAACGTCAGGCCGACCGGGTCTTGGCGCTGCCGCATCACCAGCACCTGACCGAGGACGAGATCGCCGAGGTCGCGGGCGAGGTGAATGCGTTTTACGGTGTCTGAGGCGGATCGCCACTCGGCAGGCGCTCGCCTTTCGGACGGCTGACGGCCCAGATCACGCCGGCCACCAAAGCCGCGAGGGCGATGCAAGCTCCCCAAAGGATCGAGACCGCCGCGGCCGGGGCGGAGCCGATCCCCAACAGCGCGAACAGGGTCACCACCGTGCCTTCGCGCACGCCCCAACCGGCGATCGAAATCGGCAGCATCAGCATCAGGATCACGATCGGCAGGAACCCCAGCACCTGCGCGTAACCGATCGCCACACCGCTATCCCGCGCGAGTATCCAGATACTGGCGGCGCTGGCCGCGTGAATGGCATAGCTCAGCGCCAGTATGACCACCGTTCTGACGCCCTGACGAAGCAAGGCGCTGGAGTCCCGAAACAACTGGGCGAACCACGGCAACATCTCGCGCGTCTCCAGGGCCTCCGCAATGCGATCACCCACGAATAGACCCACCAGAACCAAGCCGACCGCGATGACCGGCAATAGGCGGATAAGCTCCACCGGCCAGCTCTCCGGAAGCTGATCGCTCAAGACAAAGCCGGTGACTCCCATCAAGGTGAGCAGCGATAGAAGCCCGGCGGTGCGGTCGAGAACCACGGTGCGCGCCGCCCGCCCGATTGTCAGGCCCTGACCGGTGAGAAGGCCCACCCGCACAACATCTCCGCCGATCGAAGTGGGCAGAAGTTGGTTGCAGAACATCGCCGCGAAGGTTGCCCGCAGGGCCACCCAAGGCGCGACAAAGTCACCCGTGCCCACGCCGATGATGGTCCAACGGGCACCGGCCAAAAGGATCTGCGCGAAACACAGGCCAACCGCCATGCACACGGTGGAAATCTCGATTCGAGTCATGTGTACCCAAACCGCCTCGACATCCGCGACGCCGAGGACCAGCGCGATCATCGCCACGCTAAGTCCCACCTTCACGGCGACGGGAAGCCAACCCAGGTGGCGTCGCTCAGCCATGATCCATCACCCGGCGCGGTGGGAAGGAGAGACTGAACGGTTTGTCTTCCGGGCGTATCGACAGGTTCGAATTGTAGTGCGGGTCGGATGCCAACTGACCACCCCATCGATCAACCATCATGGCGCGCGCGGCCTCGTATCGTTCCTGTTTGACGTGGGTGATGAAGGTCCCGCGGGAAGCGGATTCGTGATGGACCAACACCGCGTGCGGTGTCCAAAGGGTGCGATACCCAGCCTCACCAAGGCGCAGGCACAAGTCGATATCGCCGAAATCCACCGGAAAAGCCTCATCGAAACCGCCAACGACCTCAAAGACCTCTCGCCGGACCACCATGCAGGCGCCGGTAACCGCCGCCAATGACTGAACCGCCGCGGCCCGGCCCCAATATCCGTGCGCATCCTCGGCGAGACCGACATGCAGGTGCCTTGCCACATGGTCGCCGCAAAGAATGATGCCGCCGTGCTGAATGCTTCGATCGGGATAGAGCAGCTTCGCCCCGACGACGCCGACGCCGGGCCGCAATGCGTGGGCCACCATCTCATCGAGCCAATCCGGGCTCAGCGGCTCCACGTCGTTGTTGAGGAAACAGAGGATTTCGCCCCGCGCCGCTTTCACCGCGCTATTGTTGAGCCTGGAAAAATTGAAGTCGCCGTGATCCTCGAGCACTCGGACATCATCGGAGCCGCGGAGTTGATCGAGATAGCTCAGCGTGGCCACCTCGCGGCTTGCGTTATCAACCACAAGGATTTCGATGGCCGGATACCGCGTGCCACGACGCGCGCCCTCGATACAGCGTCGTAAAAGGTCGAGGCGATCCCGGGTCGGCACGATGATCGATACCAATGGTGCGCTTTCCGGCAACGGATAGACCGTCCGCCAGCCATTCAACACGGTGCGCGTAACGGCGGCATCACCGGCGCGGTCATGATGCGCTTGCAGGGTTCGGCGGGTGGCTTCGACCGTATACGGTTTTGCCTCGGCCCCGGTCGCCGTTGAGCCTGGCGTTGCTCGCCAGTGATAAAGCACGCGCGCGATATGCTTGATCTGATCCGGAGTGCTCACCTCGCCGACGCGAAGCGCGAGATCGTGGTCCTGGCTGCCTTCAAGGCCCAAGGTGAAACCGCCCAATCGCTCGACCAACGACCGTCGTATCGCCATGAGGTGACAGACGTAGTTTTGGCTGAGTAACAGGTCCAGATTCCAGTCAGGCTTGAAATGTGGGTCGAACCGAGCCCCGCTTTCGTCGATCTTGTCCTCGTCGCTGTAGACCATCTGGAGATCCGGCCGCCCGTTGAATGCGACCGCGATCGACGCGAGCGCGTCCGGCGCCAGAAGATCGTCATGATCGAGAAAACAGACGATATCGCCGCCCGCCGACGCCAACGCGGTATTGCTCGCCACCGAAATATGTCCTCTTTCGGCGCGGAAGGTCACGTTGATCCGCGGATCATCCGCGGCTTCGTCGAGTAGCGCGCGCACTTCGGGAACAACCGACGCGTCATCGGCGATGCATAATTGCCACGCTGGGTAAGTCTGCGAGACCACGGAGGCGATCGCCTGGCGCAACAGCTCCACGGGGGGATCGCAAACCGGCATAATGACGGATATCATCGTACCGTCTCGAGGCAAAGGCGAAGCCTCCGTCCACCCGGCATCGCCATGAGCCGTCAGCCAACGTTGGTAAGCCGAGAGGCACCAAGACGGGATCGGGCTGCCCGCGCCCTCACATGCCTGGCGATAGACGTTGACCGCCGCCTCGGCGGGATCGGGGCGCTCAACAACGGAGCGAAGCACATCCATTGTCGCGTCGAACCGTCCAGCGGCGAGCAGGATTTCCGCGAAGATGACGCGATTTCTCAAATTCTCCGGCGCGGCGCATACCAAACGATGGCGAATTCCACCTTCAATTCTCTGATCGCTCTCATCCTCGGCGCGGCGCAACATTGGTTCTGGATCGCCGGGTGCGAGGACCATCGCCCGTCGATCGGTTACCTCGGACGTCGCGTCCCGATCAAGCCGCCGGCGCAACCGGCCGATCCGCGACCAGGCGCCGGCGCTCACCGGGTTTAGAACAACGACACGTCGGAACGCGTCGAGCCCAGCCTCCCGCGCGCCCAACAAGGGCAGACTCACCGCGATATTGTACCAGCCGTCGGTGTCACCCGGCGCAAGCAGCAATTGGCGGCGGAACGCGATGACCGCTTCCTCGGTCATACGAGCCTCATAGAGAACCCGCGCCAGATCCGCGTGATGCCCCACTGCCGCGGGTTCCAACCTGCTCGCCTGGCGAAACGCCGGAATGGCCGCGGCCACGGCCCCGCTCTCCCTGGACGTGGCGCCAAGCCGGGACCAGGCAAGGGCCAGATCGGGGCGCATTGCCGTAACCTCGCCATAGGCTTCAACAGCGGTGGCGAAATCGCCCAAGCGCTCCGCCGCCTCGCCCTTCAGAAACCAAGCGGTGATATTGCCCGGATGACGCGCCACCGCGTCGGCCAACACATCAAGCGCCTCGCTGGTCCATTCGCGACGCAGCAGCAAGTGACCGGCTCGGACCATGGCCGCGGAGTCATCGGGCGCCCGGCGCGCGACTTCCAGGAACAGCACGATCGCGCCATCGATATCCCCCCCGGATACCGCCGCGTCAGCCGCGGCGAATAGATCCTGAGGGGCGGTTTCTGAGTCGATCATCGGGTTCCGGCGACGCTGGTCTCGACAGTGCTCACGTTATATAGCTGGTCGCGAGGAATACGTCGTCCATTCAGGCTCCGCCACCCGAGGGAACTCGCATGTCCGCCGCGCCCCGGATCATCTATCATCTCACGCGCGCGTCCGGCCCGTCGGGCGGGATTAAGGTGATGCTGGAGCATGTCGAGATCCTGCGCGCGGCGGGGTTCGAGGCTTTCGCCTATACCAAGAACCTGGAGCAACGCCCCATCGCCTTCGAATTCGACGTACCATTCCTTTCCGGCGCCATCGGGATAACACCTCGCGACATCATCGTCCGGCCCGAAACCTACTCGGCCAAAGACCTGGAAGCCGCCGCCAAGGGCGGGCTGTGGCAGACGGTCTTCGCGCAAAACCATTACTATTGCCGACACAGCCTCGGCGCGGCGCGGAGCTACGCGGCATTGGGGGTCGACGATGTGTTTTGTGCCTCGCCCAGGATAAAACGGTTTCTCGAAGATAATGAGATCGCACGTGACGTTCCGGTGGTGCCCTGCGCCATCGAGATCCCGGCGATACGCGTTCCAGACAAGATCGAGCGGATCGTCGCGATGCCGCGCAAGCGACCGCTTGAGTTCGGGTTCATCAAACATCTCTTCGCCTTGCGACACCCCGAACTGGTCGAAATCCCCTGGCTTGCCGTGGAGAACATGTCGCATCGCGAGGCTCTCGCGGCGCTTTCGGCATCGACGATTTTTCTGTCGCTTCAGCGCTTCGAAGGCTTTGGCCTTCCGGCGCTGGAAGCAATGGCGGCTGGATGCGTGGTGGCGGGTTTCGCCGGCGACGGTGGTTGGGATTACGCGACCGCGGAGAATGGGATATGGATCGGGGATGACGCGCTCGAAGAGGCGGCGGACGCGCTGGCTCGGGTAGCCAGGGGATTACGTGAAGCCGACCGGTCAATACGGGACATGATCGACGCCGGCCAAGCAACAGCCGCGCGTTACGCACCCGAGATCAGGAATCGCGCCCTGGTCGATTATTTCGAGGCGTTGTTGTCCAGAGGGCCGTCCGTTCAGGCCTCTGGCTAACCTTTCCCGCTATGGCGTCGCGGGAACCTTGTTCAGATAGAGGACCACAATCTCGGCCTTGAAGCGGTGTGGCATCATTAGCTTCATGCGGTTCGGTTCCGGAAACTGGACCGCCATCGTCCGATCGGTGCCGATTTCGTTGACGTAATAAGTCTCTTCGTTCTTCCGGTGTTCGACCGGGCGCATATTTCCATTGAGGACCGCCGTCGCGGAGAGGAACTCCGCGACAAGAACATCTTCCGTCTCACCGGGTGGAATCAGCAAGGCGCTTCGTTGCTCTTCGCTAATCTCGCCCCGCCATTTCCCAACAACCGGGTTCTCCTCGGCGCCACAGCCCATCAACAGCAAGATCAACACGACGCCAGCGGCGAAAAATCGATGCATTCTGGCCCCAATCACAAATCGGGTTCGTTCCGGGTCGGAACGACGCGCCGGACCCAGGCAACGGATATAGGATTATCCGCGCCGTTGTCCAGTCCCGACGCCTGGTGGTTCCGCTAAAGCGGGTCGACTTCGTTCACTTCGCCCCCGATCAGGTTTAGGCTCCGCCCTCATCTAGGATCAGCGGCGATGGGAACCCGTCATATGACGCCCGGTTTTGCTCGAAATTTGGAGACCGGTTTCTCGCTACTCGGGACCTCCCGGCACGAGGCCGCGGCATCCGCCTTTCGTCGAGCCGCGATATTGGGGCCGGGCGAGACGATAGCGCTCTATGGAGTGGGTTTCACGGAATTGCGCCGCGAGAACTGGGAGGACTCCACGCGCCTCCTAACCTGGGCAAGCGTGGCGGCGCGTCGGGACACGGCCCCGCGTTTCATCACGGAAACCCATCTCGCGCTGGGTCATGCGCTGAGGTCGGCTGGACTGTCGGAACGCGCCACCCAATTTTTCAAAAGAGCCGGTATCGTCGAGCCCGGAAACGCGCAAGTCCTTGCCAACCACGCCAGAGGGCTACGCGATTCAACGCGAGAGAGAGGCGCGGGCTGGGCGACGATCGCGGCCCCCGGCAGGGCCGAAAACTGGAATGGATTGGGCCTTGCCCGTGTCGATGCCGGCGACCTTTCTGGCGCCGCCTTGGCTTATCGGCGTTCCCTGGTTTTGGACCCCGCCCATCCGCACGGCTGGAACAACATGGCAATCCTCGACAAATGTCGGGACGAGACCCGGCTCGCGGTGCTGAAGTTTAACCGGGCCCGAGTCATCAACCCAAGGGATGGCGAGATCCTTTTGAATCTTGGGCGCAATCTTCTGCTGACCGGCAACCTGGCTCGGGGATGGGATTGCTTGGAAGCACCATGGCGGTGGTCGGGGTTGCAGCCTCGCGGCGGCGGCTTTTCGTTGCCGGTCTGGGATGGGCGGCCGCTGTCCGAGGGCCGGCTGCTACTTTGGAGCGAGGAGAAGATCGGCGAGGAGATCATGTTCTCGACCCTGCTAGGCGACGTCGCGCGGCTTGCCCAGGCGCCGGTGACCGTGTTCTGCAATCCCCGTATCTCGGGTCTACTAAGCAACGCATTGCCGGAAATCGAGATACATGGATGGGATCCCGGCGCGCCACCACCCGCCCGCATCGCCGATCACGCGGCCTGCTATCCCTTGGAATTCGTTGGGCGTTTTGTCCGCCGATCATTCACCGATTTTCCCGCGCCGAAGCCAGTATTGGCCCGCGGCTTGCCGAGCCGGCCCCGGCATCAAACGAAATCTCGCCGCGTCGGCATTCATTGGCGCAGTGTCAACCCCTTGGTCGGCGAGCAAAAATCGACCTCGCTCCTGGACTGGGAACCCGCCCTGACCGTTCCGGGGATCACGTTTATCAGTCTCCAATACGGAACGGTGGAGGACGAAATCGCCAACGCGGAGCGGAAACTCGGCCACGGTCCAATGATAGCCGAGGGTGTCGACCAACTTGGCGATATGCACGGCTTCACGGAATTTGTCGCGGGCCTGGATCTGGTGATCTGCGTTTCAAGCACAAGCGCGCATGTTGCCGGTAGTCTAGGGCTGCCAACCTGGATCCTGTTACCGCGTGGCGCCGGGCTTAGTTGGTTCTGGTTCGAGGAACGAAAGGATTCACCCTGGTACCCGGACTGCCGGCTCTATCGACAGGACGAGATCGGGAGGTGGGATACCGTTCTGAAGCGTGTGTCGCGAGATCTGTTAATCTGGCGCGACGCGGGGCGGGGGTGAACGCGGATGTGCATCCGAAGGGGACCCGTCAATGTTCCCCAAACAACATGGTAATGTTGATCCGCCGATTTTCGATGCCCGGACGGAAATTCAATCTGTCGGTTTCGTGAAACAACCGGGAGTCAAAGATCACGGCGCGGTTCTGACGGTGCGGCACTCGGATTGGCGCGCGCGCGTCATCACCCAGAAAATTCATGATCTCCTCGCCGGGCGCGCCGTTGTATTGCTCGAATCCCCATGATTCAGGGGCCGGCCGCCGATAGATCAACAATCCACCGGTTTCCGGATCAAGATTGGCCTCATCCGGCGTAATCCAGAAATTCACGTTAATCCTGGCGAAGTCGGCGTGTGGATTAATACCGACCATCGTCTGCTCGTACGTATAGGCCCAGATCATCCTGAGGGGGCGATTCTGGAAAACCGTCGGCATGCGCTCGGTCAACTCCTCGGCGATCGCCAGCAAAAGCGGGTCATTAAAGCCGTCGCGAAAATAGGCGCCAAGATACCCGGCGCCCTTCAGTTCAAACCATATGGTCGACTCTAGGCAGAACCGGCGCAGCGCCGTGAGCGCCATGGGGTCGAGAAAATTGTCGACCACGGTAATCGCCGGGTAGGCATCAACATAGGCCGCCTCGGCGCCTCCCCAATCGACTCCTGGGTTTAACGCGGGCCGCGCGTCCCTGTCGGAACCGGCCGCCCCCGCTTTCCAACCGGTTCCCGCGACATGCGTCAGTCGACCGCGATATCTGGAAATGCTCGACATTTCGGTATCACTCAGATCAAAGGCCACGGCGCGCCGCCGCTCCTCGTCAAGATCTTGGATTATTGCTTGGTAGGCTTGGAGTTCATTTTCGAACTCTTTCGGCAACGCATTGCGCTCGAGGAGATATCTCAATTGTTGAGTTTCGAACTCAAGGGCATGCCACGCTGTTCGCCTGGAAGCCGGTGTTGTCGGGTCAGTCGGCAGCTCCGGGTAGGGATCGAGACTGGCTTGGTTGCCTGGCCGCCCCCGATTGATCCTCGTAAGCCGCGCATAGGCGTCCGACGCGCCGAGCCAGTCACCGGCCGTGATCGCCGCCACGCCGAGGTTCAACCAAGCGTCCGGGTCACCTGGCAAAAGCCGAGCAAGGCGACGGTAACGATTGATCGCCGAGCGGCGGTAATCTAACCGCAACAGAACATTCGCCACGTTCATGTCCGCCTCGCGCCCGGAAGGATTTAGAACCAATGATTTTTTGAGGGCCCATAAAGCGATATCGGTCCGGTCACATTTCCACGCCACGAAGCCGAACGATGCCAACACCTTAGGTGATGTCGGATCAATGCACATCAGACGGGCGGCGGTGACAAAAGCACCGGCGCTGTCACCCAAGGCGACTTGACAATGCGAGGAGCCGTCCAAGGCACCCGTGGCGCTCGGATCCAGCAACAGAGCCTTTTGAAAGGCTCGGTGGGCTTGGGTGAATCGCCCGGCGGCGCGCTCGCAGACACCCACATTGAAATGGATCGCGGCAACCCCAGGCAAGACCACCGCCGCGCGTCGGAATCGATCACGCGCGCTTGTCATTCCTCCGGAGGCATAGGCATTGGACGCATTCTCGAAAAGCAATCCGGCCTGCGCCGGCAGTTGCGCGAGCCCTCGGCGACATTGAGCTTCCGCGTCGTCTATTCTCCCTTCGGCCCGAGCGCTTTGACAGCGGGCCAAAAGATCTTCAATGGATATTGCGTTCGGCGGGTTCATTGCACGCCACGATTAAGGAAGCGATGACGACGTTGAAAGATTCATATCTTGCTTCTATCAATGTCCTCGAACTCGATATTGTTCAAAAAGTCACACGGCGTTCAAGCTAAACGTCGCTTTCAAGGGGTTATAGAGTCCTTTGACGCTCCACCCTGGAAATAGGTGTCGGTATGGTCGATGTCGAGATTAGTTGGTCGCTGGAAGGCCCCCTCGAAACGCTACGGGACGCGACAACGGCCGCGCGTATCGATTCCAATGCAATTAATCCGGGCAGTATTGACGCCGATTTGACCTATCCGTCCTTCTTCTGCACATCACGCGCCGCATGGATAAAAGCACTGGCGTATCTGTTTGTGAGGAACATCCGGTTTCGGCTTTTTCTCGTCGGATCCACGGTGTCCGACGGAGAACGGTGGCGCTATCAAGTGCTGCCGGCCATGGACGCCGAAATGGTAAGTCTCATGCGGGATATAGATGCGGCCGAAGCCTTGGAAATAGAAGCGTTGAGCGATCGGGTTGAGCGCGTGGCTCAACGGCTGCGCGCGGTTGACTGGGAAGAGAACGACCTCCTCCAATAGCACGCCGCCTTCATTCCTTAAGTATCCCCGACCCTAAATGCGCGTCGTACCTAGCGGTGTCCAATACCCCAATCCATTGTGAAGATGCCCCCCCGAAACGCGAAGTGGCGCCCCCGAGGGGGCGCCACTTGCTTAATCGTCTTGATCGGGATCAGGCGAACTCGAAGTCCGTCAGATCCAG
>JADHLJ010000310.1 GCA_016780745.1 Alphaproteobacteria bacterium
GATCAACTTGACCCGTATATCCGAGGAGAGATCCGACAACCCCGTCGCCCCGGCGGTCGCGACCGAGGCGGTCCCGGTAGTTTGATTTAGACCTTGGGAAAGCGCCGATATCCCCTTCAACTCGCCGCGCAGGCCTTGGCCGATCGCGAAATTCGAGGCATCCGACAGCGCGCCGGCGACCTGCAATCCAGTGGAGACCCTGTTTTGGGTCGTTGAATTGTTGTTATTGACGGAATTGATCGATCGCAGCGAGGCGAAAACCGATGAATTGGTGTTAATGGAGTTAATCGCCATATCCTGCTCCGTCGATCCGTTTCATCCCACCGCCACCTAGCGCCGCTTTCGAAATTCGTACGCTGGACATCAGTATATAGGGTTTTTGACGTCGATTGCACCCGAGCTATCAGGATTTTCCCCACCCGCTTGTCAAGCACGCGGTAAAAATCACACCCTAAAAAATCCACCCTCATCGCAAATAAATTAACTAATTGTAAATATTTTATTGGCAGACTCAGAAACTTCCAGGAATTTTATATAGAATTAGCTGGAAATTTATTACAATGGCGCAATCAACCGAAGTTCAAACGCCGGATGCGGAAAAACCGAAATATCTGTATCCGGTCGCCTATCGCTATTATCTGATTGGTCAATACGCTCTGTTGGGAATCTCGATCATTGTGTTCGGCGATTTCATCTTCGCCTTGATTCTCGAGGTGGTCCATACCGTCAAAACCGAGGATGGGTTCTCGTTCAACGCTCGACTTCTCTCGGATCTCGGTATCTGTGCCGTGTTCCTGGCGGGTGTCTTCTTCACCCACCGACACAAGGAACGCATCCGCGAAATGGTCGGGAACTGGGCGCCTTTGGTGTTTCGGGACCCGGTTTGGGTCCGCACCGGCGTGCGTGATTCAAGCGGCGAGATCCTCGATTGCAAGTTCGAGGCCGAGATGACGCTTTGGTTTTCAGATAGCGATAGCGCGCGAGAAGCGGAGAAGTTTCAAGGTAAGATCCGCGATGCATTAAAACTGTTCCTGGAGGAAGCCTCCCAGGACCCGGTTCTCCGACGATCCAAAAACTATCTGAATGACTGGATCAATGACTCCTTTGAAATGGCGGATTTGCAAAAGATTGAGATCAGAACAATTAAGTTCTACCCCGCGCCGCGCGGCGCGGATGAATAGCGCGTGGACGATCACGACAACGCTTATTGCCAACCGAAACTCCGTCCACGTTGACCGCGCGCAAGCGAAAACCTCATGCTCTCCCGAAACAGCCCGACGGAGGTAGCCATGAAGTTCGCGTTGCATTTCGGAAACATCGCCTACCCGAACCCCGAAGACGCCAAGCGGTTGGTCGTGGCCGGCGAGGCCGCCGGTTTCGAGTCCGTAATCGCGGTTGAACATGTCGTCATCCCAACGGATTACGAAACCCGCTATCCCTATGACGCATCGGGCCGCCTACCGGGCGGCATCGACATGGCCTGGCCCGACCCGCTTGCCTGGCTAACCTATGTCGGCGCGTTGACCACCAAGATGCGGTTGATCACCGGCGTCCTTGTCCTGCCGCAGCGCAATCCATTGGTACTGGCCAAGCATCTGGCCACCATCGACCACCTGACGGGTGGACGGTTGGACCTCGGCATAGGGGTCGGCTGGCTGCGCGAGGAGTTCGACGCCCTCGGCGTCCCGTTCGAACGGCGCGGTGCCCGAGTGGATGACTATATCCAAGCCATGCGCGCGCTTTGGGACGGTGATGACGCCAGCTTCGAGGGTGAATTCACAAGCTTTAGCGGCATGAGCTGTAATCCCAAACCCGCGAAAGGCCGGGTGCCGATCATTATCGGTGGACATTCAAAGGCCGCGATCCGGCGCGCCGGGCGGCTCGGTGACGGCTTCTTCCCCGCGACCGGCGCGGTGCTCGATGTGGCCGGCGTTATTGACGCGATGCGCGACGAAGCACGCGCCGCCGGCCGGGACCCGGACCAAATCCAAGTAATGACCGGCTGTCCGGACGTTTTGCCCGGATCCGGCAAGGACCCGCTCGCCGCGGTCGAGGAGCGGGCAAAAGCCGGCGTGCATCGTATCGCGGTGCCGCTCTCGGCCTTCAAGGACGATCTCGAGGGTGGTCTCGCACGCTTCGGTGAAACCGTCATTCGCCAAATCGACGATTGAGGGCGCGCGGGGACTGGTGTCGAGCTCCCCGGTCCTCCGCAAGTCAGGCGCCAGGCAACGCGGCATTACGCTCGGCTCCCCCGCCAAGCACTGATATCATCGCGAACACTCTCGTGCATAAAGCGGCCAGGACCCCCTTGGAATGACTGAAGAACAACGCAGTTTCACCATTGCCGACGCCATCGGAGAACCCGCGCCGGAAATAACGATCCTGGACATCGGCGCCATGCCGACCGGCACCGAGCGTTATCACGCCTTGGTCGCCCAAGGTTGCGCCAAGGTTTACGGTGTCGAGCCCAGCGAGACTGCTCTCGAGGACGTCGCGGCGGAAGAGCGCGACCGCTTTATCCCGCATTTTCTGGGTAACGGCCGCCCCGCGACCTTTTACGAGACGCGGTTTCCGGGATGCTCGTCTCTGTTGGAGCCAAACGAAGAGATGATCAATCTCTTCCAAACCATCGGCGCCGAACCCGAAACCGGAAACTTCGCGGTCATGAACACCGCAACGGTGGAAACCGTTCGGCTCGACGATTTGGACATGCTCCCGGATATCGACTTCATCAGTATCGACACCCAGGGGAGCGAGTTGGATATCCTGACGAACGGCGAGAACGTTCTGTCGAAGGCATTGATCCTGGAGTCAGAGGTCGAGTTCGTACCGCTTTACAAGGATCAGCCGCTTTTTGGGCATTTGCAGGTCGCGCTTTCCGAACGCGGCTTCATGATGCACAAGCTGATCGACATCGTGGGCCGGGCGTTCCGCCCCTTTCGCGGCCTGGATCTTCTCAAACCGGTAAGCCAGATGCTCTGGGCCGACGCGATCTTTGTCAGGGACTTTACCGCCTTGGATAAGTTCAGCGATCTCGATCTGATCAAGGCCGCGACCATCCTAAACGACGTCTACATGTCGCATGACCTCGCCCTGTTCTTTTTGATGCGGCATGACGAACGACGGGGCGGCAAGCACGCGGCGGCGTATCTTCGGAAGTATATCGAGGTGCAGCCAACGCACATCTACTACGGAAACTTCAAGGGAATCGCCTAGCTTTTCGTTTTGTCTTGAAGGGCCCACGACCGCCGCGCTCCCTCGACGCATCGCAACTGGCCGGACGCGCGCCATTTTGGTTCCAATATCCCAATGGCAACTCTATAGATCATGGCTAACGGAACGCGGTTTTCGCGACCGCTGTGGAAATGACCCATGCCCCCATCCGCTCCGATCATATATATGCCGTTGGAAAGCAAGGTTCGCGAGCTGCCCAGCCGAATCCTGCTGAGCCGATACTTACTGCGCCGCGGCTTCCGGGTCGTCCTGGGGTACAATCAAACGATTGTTTCGGGCAGTCGGTGGTTTCCGAACGGAGTCTATCTGATAAAGGGCCTCAACGCCGTTCAACGCCGCATGGCGGCGATTTTCAGAGGTCATGGCCACCGGGTGTTGGCGATCGACGAGGAAGCTCTTGGCCTATCCGATGAATGGTTCATCGCCAAGAATGTAGACCCGGAGATCGTCTCGCTCGTCGATGAAGTCTATTGCCAAGGTCCCCGACAACGCCGGGCGCTGGTCAACCACTTCGATTTCTCGGACCAACAATTGGCGCTAACCGGTAATTCGCGGGTGGACTTTCTACTCCCTCCCCTGAAATCCATCTTTCAGGCGGAGGTCAGGGGCATAAAGGACCGGTTCGGGAAATTCGTTTTAATCAATACGAATTCTGGAAGCGTCAACAATCTCTGGGGAGATCCCCGCCGATATCTTGGGCTTTTGGTGGAGGTCGGTTGGTATGATCCAGACAATCCCGACGACAAAGCGCTTGTCGACGAGCATCTCGCCCATGACCGCGGCAATCTTGTGACGCTCAAGTCGCTCATCGAATTGCTGTCCGAGCGCCGACCGGACATTTCGGTCGTCGTCCGGCCTCATCCATCGGAACGCTCCAAGGTCTGGGAGGACATCGCCGCGAACCGTCCGTCGGTCACCGTGGTGACCGACACCAACGCGCCGCCGTGGCTGGACGCGGCATCCCTGGTGATCACAACGGGATGTACGACGGGATTGGAAGCCGCGCTTCTGAACACGCCGGCGATAAGCGTCAATGTCGAGGCCGAGGGACACCGCTTCTCGAGCTTCTTCGTCGCCAACGAGATTAATCTCCTGACCCGAACCGTTGACGATACATTGGATCGGATAGCCGATCATTGGGACGGGAGACTGGATCTGGAAAGCCTGGAGGCGGGAACCAGGAAAAGCTCGTTGGCCGACCACCTCGATATCGACGGCACGGGTTCCGCGACGGCCAAGATCGCGGCCCGAATAGCCGACAATCTGTCCGTCACTCAACCCACCGATCGCGAGGTCTCGATCAGCGATGAGCACGAGGCCTATCTGCGAGGGCATGTGAAGCGCGTGCAATGGGACAAGGGCACGTTCGATCGCGAGGAAATCAACGGTTGGATGACGCTATTCGACCAACATCTAAAAGAGGAAACACGATTTGATCTACGGGAGATTTCGTGGTCCGCCTATGAATTAACGGCCAACAATTAGATGCGTTGGATTTCTTCCTCGGAGCGATCCGAATGACCGCGCGCGACAACATGATGGTGGTGGATGCTCGGCTCGAGACACCGTTCCGCGCGCCCGAGGTAGCGTCGTTCGTAAGCGCGTCTCGAACCGTCATCCAGATAGAAACCGGCGCGGAACCGATAAAAATCGACTTCCATCGCTATGTCGCTCTAATGGAGAATGCGACTTACTCCCCCAAGAACCTGGGAATTCTGGGGAAGGATCACGCGACGGTGGTCAGCGCCCACCCCTTCAACATTGGCCTCCCCCTGGACGGCATGGCTTTCGGCGTCGCGGAG
Organism: Alphaproteobacteria bacterium; assembly: GCA_016780745.1. Lineage (GTDB taxonomy): Bacteria > Pseudomonadota > Alphaproteobacteria > Thalassobaculales > Thalassobaculaceae > JADHLJ01. Next base: position 5,037 of record JADHLJ010000310.1, read on the forward strand.
AAAATTCTACCGAACAAAAAAATTCGATTGCACTATCCCCGTCCTAAAATTCACGTCGAGGGTGCCGCCGTCTGCCTCTACTTCTCGAAAGGATTCGCCGTTTTTCTTCGCGATATCCTTTTGGGCGCCTTTCGCGCGCGACGGATGCTCGGCACGACGCCGCCGATCCTCGTCCCCGACGATCTGGGGGAGCGTCAGCGTGCGTTTCTTGAAGTAATCGGGCTCACGGACAAAGACCTCATCGAAGTGCCGGCCACGGGCACGGTGACAGTCTCGAAAGCCTTCATCCCCTCTCGGTCCTTTGCTCGAGATGTGAAAGTCAAAGTCGGTTCGGATTGGCGAAACCTACGGTTCTTGATGGAACCGGAGGACACGGGCGCCTTCAACCAGGAAATGCAGGATCGTTACGCTGGCGGGCCCAAACGTCGTCTTTTCATCTCTCGCGCCGACGCATCCGGACGGCGCATCCTGAACGAAGATGCGATCATGAATCGCTTGACCGCCTTGGGCTTCGAGCGGCTGGTGCTCGCGGAAATGCCCGTCCCCAAGATCGTATCCGCCTTCGCCAACGCCGAGATAATCTTGTCGCCGCATGGCTCTGGCCTCACCAATATCCTTTTTTCGCCGCCCGGCGCGCAGGTGATTGAGATCGACCACCCCCGCAGTGACTTCGTCGCCCACGGTTTGTCCCGCGCGCTCGGCCAAGGCTTTCATGTGATTGACAAGGTTTCCGACGCGGCGCGCGAGCGATCATCGCAAGTCGATCAAGCGCCGGACCCTGAAGGAGTTGCGCGGATCGTGAAACGCGCGATCGATCGCATTGGCGCCAACAGCCCTTGACCCGACGACGGCTTGTTTCTCGCGTTCCACCCGCCCAGCACCCAACCAGTTTAGTGAACGCGAAGTCGACGAACCGGCTCGGCAACGCCCCCCCCCCTCGGGGCACGGCGCCTAGACCGCCGGTGCCGTCTCGTTGAACCGACCAGCCCCCGCGAGGAAATCGCCATAAGCTAATTTCAAGCCATCGAATAACTGTGTGGACGCCCGCCACCCGAGTTGATCCAACGCGGAGACATCGAGCAGCTTGCGCGGTGCTCCATCCGGTTTGGTTGTGTCGAAAACGAGTTCCCCTTGGTACCCGACCACCGCCATTACCGTTTTGGCGAATTCCGCA
>JADHLJ010000311.1 GCA_016780745.1 Alphaproteobacteria bacterium
ATGCGATCGCGGTGCTCGGCTATCAGCTGATTTTCGGTCGTCTCGGCGCCTTGTCCCTGGCCCAGGGCTGCTTCTTCGGGATCGGCGCCTATGTCACCGGGCTGGTCGGCGTGCATCTGGATTGGGGCTTCCCGGCGAGTTTTCTGGCATCGCTGGTGGTGCCCGCCGTGATCGCCGGCGTGGTCGCGATCCCGGTGCTTCGGCTTGAATCGCATTATTTCGCGCTCGCCACTCTCGGGATTTCGCAAGTCGCGCTCCTGGTCGGGATCAACTGGACCGAGGTGACCGGCGGCGCCAACGGCCTCTATGGCGTGCCGGAGATTCGGATCGCCGGCGCGTCGCTGTATTCGTCCGAGGCTTTGTTGCTGGTGGTCTGGGGTATCCTGGCGGTAGCGGTCATGATCTTCGGATTTATCGTCCAAGGGCACCGCGCTCATCGCCTGACCCTGCTGCGAGACGCGCCCGAGGCCGCCGCCGCCAGCGGGATCGATATCGGTGCCAGCCGTTTGACCCTGTTCGTCGCCAGCGCGGCCTTCGGGGGAGCCGCCGGGGCCTTGCAGGCGCATTCCATCGGGGTGGTTTCCCCGGCGGTGCTTGAGTTTCAGGTCATGGTAACGATCCTGGCGATGACGGTGATCGGTGGGCGCGGCCATCCCGCCGGCGCGATCCTCGGCGCGATCCTGCTGGTTCATCTGCCCGAGTGGTTTCGGTTCCTGGAAAGCCACTATCTCATCGCCTATGGTGCCGCCTTGTTGCTGGCGGTCATTTTGATGCCCGAGGGAGTGGCGGGGTGGCTGACACGATTCCTCACCAACACGCCGACCTCGCCGGGTTCGGGAATCCGCGAAGAGGCGACGAGCGAGGCCGGGCGGGGTCGGCCAAACGCCGATCTACGGCTCGCGGGGCTTGAGAAATCCTATGGCGGCGTGGTTGCGGTGGATGGGGTCTCGCTGGAGGTACGCGCGGGTGAGATCCTAGGCCTGATCGGCCCCAACGGGTCCGGAAAATCGACCTTGATCAATCTCGTCTCGGGCCTGCAAAAACAGGAGCGTGGCACCGTCCATCTGGGCGAGACCGAGCTAACAACGCGACCACCGCATGCCCGCGCCAGGGCGGGACTAGCGCGCACGTTTCAAACGCCCGTCACCGTTCAAGGTCTCGGCGCGATGGAGATGGTGCTCGCCGCCTGTCCGCCTAGCCTGGATGCGCGCCAGGCCGAGACATTGGCGCGCCACTGCCTGGAACGAGCCGGCATGATGGATGGCCTCCAAGAACAGAACGATGGCAGACTATCGTCTCCGACCCCAGCCCGGGCCCGGGCGCTCGACCTCGCCAGGGCCTTGGCGAGCGATCCTGGGATCCTGCTGTTGGATGAGCCGGCGGCGGGACTGACTCCGGGGGAACGCGAGAACCTGGCCCGGTGTCTTCGAAGCCTCGCGGATGACGGCATCGGGCTTCTGGTCGTCGATCACAGCATGGATTTTCTATTGCCCTTGGCCGACCGGGTGGTCTGTCTGGCGGCGGGATCGGTGGTGGCGCGCGGCACGCCGGAAGAGGTGGCGCGGGATCCCGCCGCCATCGCCGCCTATTTCGGAAGCACCGCGCCATGACCGCGCTTCTGCTTGAAATCGACGGGCTTTCGGTGGATCGCGGCGGCGCCCGGGTGGTTACCGACCTGGATGCGCGTCTCGAACAAGGCGAGGTCTTGTCGATCATGGGCGCCAATGGCGCCGGCAAATCCAGCTTGCTGCGCGCCGTGATCGGGCTCGAGGCCGCGGCCGAGGGACGAGTCCTGCTCGACGAAGTGGATTTGACGGCTCTCAAACCCCGTGATCGGGCGGCGCGGGGCATTGGCTTCTGTCCCGAAGGCCGGCGGCTGTTCCCCGGCCTGACGGTAGAGGAGAATCTCGCCGTGGTCTTCGAGGGGCCGTCCCGCGCCCGCCGCTTCCGGGTCGAGGAGATGTTCGCGCGCTTTCCCGCCCTGGCGGCGAAGCGGCGGGACCGGGCCTGGTCACTGTCGGGCGGTCAGCAGCAGATGCTGGCCATCGCGCGGGCGATCATGAACGCGCCGCGCCTGGTACTCCTGGACGAGCCGACCCTGGGTCTGGCGCCGATGATCATCGACGAGGTATTGGAGATCGTCCGGGCCATCGCGGTTGAGGGAACTGGCGTGCTGATGGCCGAGCAGAATGTTACCCCGGCGCTGCGGGTCGCCGACCGGGTCCTGGTGCTGGCCCGGGGCCGGGTGGTCGAAGGGGGGAGTGCCGATGACCTCTCGGCCGAGCGGATCGCGACGCTGATGCTGACGGGCGCGTGAAAAGCGCCACGCATCGCTCTTACCCCATCGGCGGAATCAGGCTAGAAACGACCTAGTGATAGTCCTTCGGAGCTTTTGGAAATGATTGGTGCGCCGACCCCCGACACGCGCAAGACCCCGGCCGAGATCGCCGCTGGTATTCTTCTGGATATCGAGGCGATCCATATCCGCCCGGACGAGCCCTTTACCTTTACATCCGGGCGTCTGTCGCCGGTCTATGTGGACTGCCGGCGGATCATCTCGTTTCCAAGAGGCCGGAGCGAGCTGATGCGCATGGGGGTCGAGCTGTTGAACCAACAGGCCGGCGTCGAGGCATTCGACGCGGTCGCCGGCGGCGAGACGGCGGGCATTCCGTTCGCTGCCTGGGTGGCGGATCTGTTGGGCCTGCCAATGCTGTATGTCCGCAAGCAAGCCAAGGGCTTCGGGCGCAACGCCCGGATCGAGGGCACCTTTCCCGAGGGCGCGCGCATCCTGCTGGTCGAGGATCTGGCGACCGATGGCGGCAGCAAGCTCAGCTTCATCGACGCGATACGCGAGGCCGGCGGCGAGATCGCCCACTGTTTCGTGGTCTTCCACTACGGCAACTTCCCGGCCAGCACCCAGAGCCTGGCCGAGCGTGGTGTCGCGCTGCATGGGCTGTGTACCTGGTGGGATGTGCTGAAGGTCGCCGAGACCCGCGGCTATACCGCGGAACAACTGGCGGCGGTCCGGGATTTCCTCGATGATCCCGACGGCTGGGCCGAGCGCCGCGAGAGCGCGAGCGTCTAAACCAAACGATTTTCGTAACCCGGAGACAAGACATGCTGACGATTCATGGCCGTAACAACTCCTCGAATGTGCAGAAGGTGGTTTGGGCGCTGAACGAAATGAAGGTGCCGTATGAGCGCACCGATGCCGGCGGTGCCTTCGGCATCGTCAACACCCCCGACTATCTCGCGATGAACCCGAACGCGCGGGTCCCGACCATGGACGAGGACGGGTTTATCCTGTGGGAATCCAACGCCATCGTCCGCTATCTCGCGAACAAGCACGACAAGGGCGGCCTGTGCCCCTCCGACCCACGCCAACATGCCGACGCCGATCGCTGGATGGATTGGCAGCAGACCACCTTGGGGCCGACCATGACGCCGATCTTCTGGAACCTGGTGCGCACCCCCGAGCCGGATCGCGACATGAAGCTGGTTGAGTCCTCGAAAACGGCGATGGTTGGGCTGGGGAAGATCATCGATGATGCGCTGAACGGTCGTGCGTTTCTTGCCGGTGACGGGTTTACGATGGCTGATATCCCCGCCGCGATTCAGATCTATCGTTGGGTGGCGTTGGTCGAGGACCGCCCGTCGCTGCCGAACTTGGAAGCCTGGTACGACCGGCTATGCCAGCGCGAGGCGTTCAAGACCAACGTTCTCGACATTCCCCTGACCTGAGCGGCTCCCGCTTCAGGCGACCAGCGGGCTAGGAAAGCGAAGGACGGTTAAGGGGCGAAACCGGCACCATGGAAAACATGAACGCCTGGAATGATCCGGACAATGACCCGGGGCACATCGCGGGGCATGACGAGCCCGTGATTGCGATGGAACGTCATTTTGACGGGCGGGAGGTTCGTTGTTTTCGGGACCGCCCGCCGCATGTCCTGGCGCTGCTGGATGACGCGGTCCGCGATCACTCGGATCGTGAAGCTGTTGTGACCGCGGCAGGGAGGCTCACCTACGCGGAACTCGGTGAACGCGTCGACGCGGCCGCGGGCGGTTTTCAGAGACATGGGATCGGACCAGGTGATCGAGTCGCGATCCTGCTCCAGAATCGTTGGGAGTTCGCGGTCGCGTTGCTCGCGGCGATCCGGATCGGCGCGATCGCGGTGCCGATCAACATCCGCGAACAAACCGACGAACTTGCCTATGTCCTGAATGATTGCGGCGCGGTCGCCCTTGTTCATGAGGATGACCTGGCGCCGCGCCTTCCATCGCCGGAGCGCGTGCCGTCACTCAGGCGCCGTTTCGTGGTGGGGGGCGATACAACGCGCGAGATTTCCTTTCAGCGTCTGATTTCCGCCACGCCCACCGCCACGCAGAGCCATGTTCCGGATCCGGAGGACACCGCGATCCTGCTCTATACCTCGGGAACGACGGGTCATCCCAAGGGCGCGATGCTGACGCATCTGAACATCGTGCACAGCGTCCTGCATTATCAGATTTGCTTCGCGCTTGGACCCGATGATCGCTCTATGTTGGTGGTGCCGGCGAGCCATGTGACCGGCGTCGTCGCGATCCTTTTGACGATGATCCGATCAGGCGGCTGTACCCTCATGATGGAGGCGTTCAACGCAGAGGTCTTCATGGAGATTGCCGCGCGGGAACGCATGACCCACACGGTTATGGTACCAGCGATGTACAATCTCTGTCTGATGCGCACGGACTTTGATGCTTTCGATCTCTCGGCCTGGAGGATTGGCGCCTATGGCGGCGCGCCGATGCCCGAGGCGACCATCGCGACCCTGGCCGAAAAGCTGCCTAATCTCGGCCTGTCAAACGCCTATGGGGCGACCGAGACCACCTCTCCAACCACGATCATGCCGCCGGGCCTTGGCGGCGCGCGCGGGGATAGCGTCGGGCTGGTGGTTCCCTGCGGCGAGATCCGCGTGGTTGATGACGAAGGCCGGGATGTCGCGTCCGGCGAGACCGGCGAGATTCTGATCAAGGGGCCCATGGTGGTCCCCGGCTATTGGAATAACCTGACCGCGACCGCCGAGAACTTTATCGATGGTTATTGGAAGTCCGGCGATCTCGGCGCCGTCGACACGGAAGGCTTTGTGCGGGTTTTCGATCGCAAGAAGGACCTGATCAATCGAGGCGGCTACAAGATCTACAGCGCCGAGGTGGAGAACGTGCTGTCCTATCATCCCAGCGTGCTCGAAGCGGCGGCGGTGCCGACACCCGACCCGGTTCTGGGAGAGCGAGTTCATTGCTTTGTCCTCGCTTCGGATGATTTCAATGATGTCGAGGCGCTTAAACGGCATTGCGCCGAACGGATGGCCGACTACAAGGTTCCGGACAACTTCACCTTTTTCGAGGGTCCGTTGCCGCGAAACGCCAATGGTAAATTGATGAAACGGCTTTTGGTCGAGCGGCTGCGCGAGGAGACGAGATGAGCGGACATGGCTATGAGAGCGGGCGTCTCAATCTGCCCTTTGTCGGACATGCCACCTTCGCCAAGGCCCCGCCCTGCCTGGATTGGGAGAGCATCGACGCGGATGTCGCGGTGCTCGGCGTTCCCTATGACATGGGCACCCAGTTTCGTTCCGGCGCGCGGATGGGGCCAAGGGCGATCCGCGAGGCCTCGACTCTGTTCTCCTTTGGTCATGCCGGGGCCTATGACCATGAGGACGACGTCACCTATCTCGACGATGTGCGGATCACCGATGTCGGCGATGCGGATATCGTCCATACGGATACCCAGAAAAGCCACGCCAATACCGAGGCGGCGGTCCGTGCGATCCTCTCCAAGGGCGCGATGCCCGTTGTACTGGGCGGCGATCATGCGATCTCGGCGCCGAATATCGCGGCCTTCTCCGAGCATGGGCCGATCCATGTGGTCCAGATCGACGCCCATCTGGACTTCGTGAACGAGCGGCACGGCGTGCGCTACGGACACGGCAACCCGATGCGCCGTGCCTCGGAGATGAGCCATGTGACCGGGCTCAGCCAGTTTGGCATCCGCAACGTCTCCTCCTCGAACCGCGCCGATTACGACGATGCGCGGGCGGCGGGCTCGACCATTCTGTCGGTGCGCCAGATCCGTGCCATGGGGACCGAGGCGGTGCTGGCGACGATCCCCGTCGGCGCGCGCTGCTATATCACCATCGATATCGACGGTTTCGATCCCTCCATCGCGCCGGG
>JADHLJ010000007.1 GCA_016780745.1 Alphaproteobacteria bacterium
AAACTTTATGTGGCGAACTTTAGATTCAGGTGACTAGATACCCGACAAACTCGGCCCGCGAGAATTTTTTCCATCCGTTCTTGACAAGCCGGCTCGACTGGTTTTCCTTAGAGACAGCGCCGATTTGATCATCAGCTTGCGGGCGCTATAAAAATGCGGCTAAAGAGGGACTCGCTGTCCGGCTTTGCCGCGACGGCTTTTTTTGTCCCCGATGGGTACCAAGGAGCCACGCCAGGGACTGGTCCACCCCGACGGACCCGCGGCGATTTGAAGGGCAGCTTGCGTCCGCGTCACCAACCGCTAAAGCGCCACGGGAAGTCTCCCGTGGGCCCGTAACGAACGGCTTGGGAGACTGATGTCATGATTCCGTTCAAATTAGAGACCACCCGCCCCCTAGCGCCCGCCACCGGTTGGGCCGGCGCTAACCCTTGGGCCTCGTTTCACAACGAAAAACCAGCCGCCGAAGCGGCGCCGACCGAAACCAATCAACCCAGCGCGCGTAACGATAACCAGGACGGCTGCCGCGCCGGATCCTGGGGCTATTGAGGAGACGCGCCATGACGACACAAACCGAAACCGGGCAAACCCCATCCGGGCAAGACTACGCCGGTGATGTCGATAGCCGCCAGGCCATCGAAATTCTGAGGGACAGCCCCAACGCCGTGCTGGTGGACGTGCGTTCGGCCCCGGAATGGGAGTTCGTTGGCCGTCCCGACCTGTCGGACCTCGGCCGCGAGCCCGTTCTGATCTCCTGGCAAACCTTTCCGGGAATGGAACGCAATCCCGGCTTCGTGTCGGCGGTGCAAGGAGCCGATATCCAGCCTGATCAGGTCGTGCTGCTGCTGTGTCGATCGGGACAACGCTCCAAGCACGCGGCGATCGCGTTGACCGAGCACGGCTACCGACACTGTTTCAACATCTCCGACGGCTTCGAGGGTCCCAAGGATCCCGCCGGTCACCGCAACACCGTGTCCGGATGGCGCGCCAACGGATTGCCCTGGGCCCAAGGCTGAAACAGGGCCGAGAAAAGGAATTGAGTTCATGACAAGCGATCACACCCAAAACTGGCGGCCCGCGACCCAATTGGTGCGCGGCGGCCTTAACCGCTCCTCCCACGGCGAGACCTGCGAGGCGCTCTACCTCACCTCGGGCTTCGTTTATGAGAGCGCCGGCTCCGCCGAAGCCCGCTTCAAGGGCGAGGAAGACGGTTTTGTTTATTCACGCTACGGCAACCCGACCGTCGAGATGTTCCAAGACCGGCTCAAGGCACTGGAAGGCGCCGAGGCCTGTTTCGCCACCTCCAGCGGCATGGCGGCGGTGCATGCCGCGCTGGCCAGCCAGTTGAAGGCCGGAGACCGATTGGTGGCGAGCCGCGCGCTGTTTGGCTCGTGCCATCAGATCGTGACCAACATCCTGCCCCGCTTTGGCATCGAGACGGTTCTGGTCGACGGCACGGATCTGGACCAATGGCGCGATGCCTTGAAGCATGGCGCGGCCTGCATCTTCCTCGAAACCCCGTCGAACCCGACCCTGGAGATCATCGACCTGCCGGCGGTGATCAAGCTGGCCCATGAAGCCGGTGCCCGGGTTGTGGTGGATAATGTGTTCTCCACCCCGCTCCTCCAGCAGCCTATCCAGCTTGGGGCCGACGTTTCGGTCTATTCGGGGACTAAGCACATCGATGGCCAAGGGCGATGCCTGGGTGGGGCGATCCTGTGTAGCCGGGACTTCCATGACGATGTGCTGCTGCCCTATGTGCGCCACACGGGCCCGGCGCTCAGCCCCTACAACGCCTGGACGCTGCTCAAGGGGCTGGAAACCCTGGACCTTCGGGTCGGGCGCCAATGCCAAAGCGCGCTGCGCATCGCCCAGTTCCTGGAGAGTCACCCGGCAATAACCCGGGTGTTGTATCCGGGCTTGGAAAGCCATCCCCAGCACGCCCTCGCCAAGACCCAGATGCGCGATTTCGGAACCGTCGTCTCGTTCGAGGTCGCCGGCGGCAAACTCCCCGCCTTCGCCTTGCTCGACAATCTGCGGATCGTTGATATCTCCAACAATCTCGGCGACTCCAAGAGCCTGATCACCCATCCCGCGACCACCACCCACCGGGCGATGCCGGAGGAGGATCGCGAAAAGCTCGGGATCACCGAGGGTTTCGCGCGCATTTCGGCGGGTCTGGAGGATGTAGAGGATCTGCTCGAGGACCTCAATCAGGCGCTGGACACGGCGCTCCAAACCGGAACCGTCAAGGCCGCGTGAGGTCGGTCGTCATCAACTGATCGGCAACTGTGTCGTTTCCTTATCGGTCCCCACCGCAAACACCGTCTCGCTCCGGGTCACGCCGGGAAGCGCCTTGATTCGGTTGGAGATAAGGTCCTCCAGGCTGTCATTGTCCCGGGTTCGTACCTTCAGGAGATAGGACCAATCGCCGGTGACGTGGTGGCACTCCAGCACTTCGGGCATGTCGCGGACGGCCCGGCTGAACGCCTCGTTATGAGCGCTCCAGTCGATCAGCACCGAGATGAAGGCCAGCACCCCGAGGCCGACTTTCGCGGGATCGACGATGACGGTGGTGCCCGCGAGCACGCCGCGCTCGCGCAAGCCTCGCAGGCGATCGTTGACAGCGGAGGTCGACAGCCCCACCTCGGCGCCGATTCGCGCGAGCGACAGACGACCATCGGCCTGCAGCAGACCGATGATGGCAATATCGGTTGGATCCATCCTTTGTTCCCCCACCCGCGCGACAATCGGCAATGTCGCACGATTCTGGTCTCGAATGGTACTCGCCCGGATCGAGAGGTGAGATCGGTGCAATATTCGATTCTTCCTAGAGAATCCGTCTTAGGCAATCCCGTCGCGCCGGCGAAAGCCAGGGCTAGCGGCAAGCGATGTCGAGCCCCCGTTTTCACGAGGGCGACGGAGAGGAGCGGGGCGACGGAAAGATCGAGACGAACCAAATGACAAAACGCCCGGCCTCGGCGGTCTGAATGAGCGCCCGAGTTTCGGCCTCATCCTGGCAAAGCGCGCGCGGAGTTGTTACACGGCAGTATGAACGACACCGACGACAACGCCCCCTCCTCCTGGCCGCCGCCAGTGCTCTGGCCGGCTCCGAAGATCTGCGTTTGGCTGTCCGGAGACGGCGAAGTCGAGGAACTGGGCCGGGATGAAGCGGCGGCGCGCGCGCGGCGGACGGCGCCCTTGGTTTGCCACGCCCGCGCGGCGACCCGGCGAATGAGTTGCGAGCGTTTCGCGGCCTATGATGTCTTGGAGCTTTTCGCCTTCGCCCGGCCCGCGCAATTCTGCCTGCCCACGCCAAGAGGGCTGGCCCGCGCCTTTGATTTGCCAGTGCCGGAGAATCATATCGACGAGGCGCTCGTTCTGCCCAGGATCGCTGAATTGCTCCTCGACGAGATCGCCGACAACCGTGACGACAAAACCGCCGAACCCATTGCCCGGGTGATGAATGATTGCGGCTGGCCTTGGGCGCCCCTGGTTCTCGAGGCGCTCGGCGTCGACGCGACACCCAATGCCGGCCCGGTCCGGGTCTCGGGCCTCGACGTCTGGAGGCGGCTGTCGGAATGGTCGGAGCACGCGCCCGAGCCGCCGGCGGGCAACGAGCCGGTCGGCACCGAGGAAGCCCGCGCGCGGCTTGCCCAATTGCTGGGCGACGGGGCCGAGGCCCGGCCCAGCCAGGCGGACTATGCCTCCGCTGTCGCCGCCGCTTTTCATCCCCGCGAAAACCAGGACGAACCCCGCGTGGTGTTGGCCGAGGCGGGGACCGGCGTCGGCAAGACCCTCGGCTATGTGGCGCCGGCCAGCGTGTGGGCGGAAAAGAATGGCGGCGCGGTTTGGTTCTCGACCTATACCCGCAACCTGCAACACCAGATCGACGGCGAGCTCGACCGCCTGCATCCCGAACCGGTGCGCAAATCCCGCAAGGTGGTGATCCGCAAGGGTCGGGAGAACTATCTCTGCCTGCTCAATTTGGAGGAAGCCACGCGCACCTTGGCCATGGCGCCGCAATACGGCACGGCGATCGGCCTTATGGCACGCTGGGCCCAGGCAACCCGAGACGGCGACATGATGGGCGGCGATTTCCCGGCCTGGCTGTCGGACCTCCTGGGCCGGGGCCGCACCCTGGGTCTCGCGGACAGACGGGGCGAGTGCATCTACTCGGCCTGCTCGCACTATCATAAATGCTACATCGAAAAGTCAGTACGGATGGCTCGGCGCGCCGAGGTGGTGATCGCCAACCATGCGCTGGTGATGATCCAGGCGGCCTTGGGCGGGGTCGACGACACGCATCTGCCGACACGCTATGTCTTCGATGAGGGACACCACATCTTCGACGCCGCCGACGGCGCGTTTTCCGCGCATCTAAGCGGCGCCGAAACCGCCGAGTTGCGCCGTTGGCTCACCGGCGCCGAGGGAAGACGCTCGGGACGCGCGCGGGGATTGAAACGGCGGGTCGAGGATCTGATCGCCGACGACCCCGAGGCATTGGAAGCTCTGGACGATATCCTCAACGCCGCGCGCGGACTGCCCAATGACGGCTGGCTGAACCGGCTTGGAGACGAGCAGCCGAACGGTCCGGCGGAGATCTTTCTCTCCCGGGTCCGCCAACAGATCTACGCCCGCAGCGAGCAGGCCAACAGCCCCTACTCCCTGGAGACCGACGCCAAGCCGCCGGTTGACGGCCTTCTCGACGCCGCCAACGAGCTCGACGCGGCGCTGGCGAAGCTGCTGAAACCGATTCTGACCTTGCGCAAGATCCTTGGCGCGACACTCGAGGATGAAGCCAAGGACCTGGAAACCTCGACGCGGATGCGCACCGAAGCGGTGATGCGTTCCCTCACGCGGCGCGGCGAAGTCATGGTCGGGGCCTGGCGCTCGATGCTCGGCTCCCTCGATCAAGCGACACCGCCGGAATTCGTCGACTGGTTCGAGATCGAAAGAATGGACGGCCGCGACGCCGATATCGGCATGCGCCGACACTGGCTCGATCCGACGATCCCGTTGCACGAAACAGTGATCCGCCCGGCGCACGGAGTGGTCGTGACCTCGGCCACCTTGCGGGACGCCTCGGGAGAGGCCGAAGCCGACTGGCTAAGCGCGGAGCAACGGACCGGCGCCCTGCATCTGCCCGCCCCCGCCATCAGAGCCGCGGTTGCCTCGCCCTTCGATTACGCCGCCCAGACGCGGGTGTTCATCATCGGCGATGTGCGCAAGGACGACCTGGATCAGGTGGCCGCGGCCTATCGCGAATTGTTCCTGGCCTCGGGCGGTGGCGCGCTCGGTCTGTTCACCGCGATCCAACGGCTTCGGGGCGTTCATGGGCGAATTTCCTCGCCAATCGATGAAGCGGGCCTGGCACTCTACGCCCAACATGTCGACGGCCTCGATCTGGCAACGTTGATCGACATCTTCAGGGCCGAGGAAGACGCCTGCCTGCTCGGAACCGACGCGGTCCGCGACGGCGTCGACGTGCCGGGCCGCTCGCTGCGCCTGATCGCCTTCGATCGCGTGCCATGGCCACGTCCCAATATCCTTTACCGCGCCCGGCGCTCGGCCTTCGGTGGCGGTGCCTACACCGACATGCTCACGCGGTTGAAACTGAAACAGGCCTTTGGACGCCTCATTCGCAGGGCCGGCGATCGGGGCGTCTTCACCCTTCTCGATCCGATGATGCCAAGTCGACTTCTCGGCGCCTTTCCGGAAGGCACGCCGGTCAAGCGCTGTGGTCTCGCCGAAGCGGTCGCCGAGACCAAGGCATTTCTCGACGGAACCTAGCGGCGCCTACCGCCCGAAAAGTTCCCGGCGAGTGACCGTCCCTTGCGTCGCGCGCTCATACTTTTTCTGAACTTCCGGCAAGGTATCCGGAATGATCAGGATTTCGTGCGATTGCCCGCGCACTAGCGGCCGCAGCCGATAACCGTTCGGATCCGGGGTCGGTGTCAACACCAGGAACATGGACGGCGGGAACATCTTCTCAAGATCTTCCACGCTCGGGTAACTTTCCCAAGTCTGAGGCGAGGATTCCATCAGTACGATGGGCGAGGATTCAAAAAGGCTTCCGGCCATGCCTGTCAGGACTTGGTGCTCGAAGCCCTCGACGTCCAGCTTAAGGACATTGGGCGCCGGAAGGCCGTGGGCCTCGCGAAAAGCATCCCCCACGACGACTTTAATACGCGATTCCAAGGTGTTGTTGCTCGGGCTGTAATCATCTCGCAACGACGCCGTGCACAAATTCCCGGTGCGAGAAGGATCGGGATGAAAAATCGTCATCTCGCGGTCTTCGTCGCCCAACGCGACGACAAAGACACCCGAGGTATCGATACCGTTGAACTCAAGCTTCTCTTTGATCAAGTCGGCATGTGTCTGGAGGGGTTCAAACGCGAAGACCTGATCCATCACGCCATGCAGCATGAGAGCATGATGACCGACATTCGCCCCGACATCCCATGCGACCAAGGGCTCCGAACGATACTTCCTCGCCTCACCCACGACATCGTTCAAGGCGGCGAGTTCATATCCGCTATATCCACCATAAAAATACACGCTCCAATCTATGAAGCGTTTGAAGTTGCCTGGATATTTCAAACCGTGAAACGATTCAACAAATGCAAGATCTCGCATGTTGTCGGGATTTTCAAAAAACCGTATTACACGGTCACGTCCTCGGACATGCAGGTGCCGACCAATAGTCCGTAGAACCTTAAGTTTTAAATCTAGTAATCCGGCCATGTTCAGGTAAATCCCAGCACGTTCCAGAATGGATGGTTTCGGACACGTCCGCAGCTTTAGCATGGTGGCGGTGGCTCGCGCCATAGCCACGCGGGCAGCGCCAAATAGAAATTAACCGACCGCCCCCAACACCACGTCGCGGCCAAGAGATTCACGGATTTCCGCCGGAACCGGCACTGCTTTTAATGAACCATCATCTTGGAATTGAGAATGGATGCGGATCGCCCGCCCCTTCGTAATCGGCGCGCCGGAGGCCTTGTGAACCGCCGTACAATCCCAATGCAGGCTGGCGGTTCCCAACTTAGCCAGGTGAATGGTGGTGAGCACGCGGTCCCCAAAAGAGGCGGGGCCGAGGAAGCGGAATTTGATATCTCCCATGACGAAGGCCGTGCGGCTTTCCTTGATCAGACGGTTCGTCGAGAAGCCCAGCTCGCGCAACAGGTCATGCTCCGCCTCGTTGAACCAGGTGAACATCATCGGATAGTAAACAAGACCGAACGGATCCGACTCGCCCCAGGCAACGGTTAGTTCTCTTGTGTAAGTGATCATCAATGACTTTCGTGGAGCTGTTTCCCGGCGCGCGCGTTCGGCGTTTGTTTTCGTGACCGCCGGCGACGAAGCCGGCCGCATGGTGTGTTGTAGCAAGACAATCCGAACGAATCCGCCCATTATTGTCTTCCCATCATGGCCATCATCGAGGATTGCATCCATGCATATCGGCGCTTCGCTGTTCTTCACGGACTACTCTATTGGCCCGGTCGCGCTTGGAAAGGCGTTGGAGGAACGGGGCATCGAGTCGCTTTGGGCGCCGGAGCACTCGCATATCCCGACTTCTCGTCAATCACCGTTCCCGCAAGGCGGCGATCTGCCGAGGAAATACTATGACGTAATGGACCCGTTCGTGACCCTCGCGGCGGCCGCCGCCGCGACCGGGCGGCTAAAGATTGGTACCGGAATCTGCCTGGTCATTCAGCGCGATACGATCCAAACCGCGAAATCCGTCGCCACGATCGACCAGGTTTCCGGAGGTCGCTTTCTGTTCGGGATCGGCGCCGGCTGGAACGCCGAGGAGATGGAGGATCACGGTACCAATTTCAAAACCCGCATGAGCTTGATGAAAGAGCGCGTCGAGGCGATGCGAGAGATCTGGACCAAGGACAAGGCGTCGTATTCTGGACGTTTCGTCGAGTTCCCGGAAATGATGACCTGGCCGAAACCGGTTCAAAAACCCTATCCGCCAGTGTTGATGGGCGGCGCGTTTCCGCATGGCGGGCGGCGCGCGATCGAGTATTGCGATGGCTGGCTTCCGCACGCTAAACGGCCGAATTATGGCGAGGCGTTGGATATCTTTCCCGAATTTCGTCAGATGGCGGCGGAGGCAGGGCGAGCGCCGGACTCGATCCCAATCACGGTTTACGGCGTCGCCGAGGATGCCGATACGTTGAAGCGTTACCAGGACGCGGGGACCGAGCGCTGTGTGCTGACTCTGCCGGCGGCGGGCGCCGAGGAAGTCCTGCCGGTTCTCGATCGCATCGCGGTTCTGGCCGACGCGGTCAGGTAGTCTGGCCGTCCAACCAATCGCCAGCGGCGTTCCCGGCGGCGTGTCCAGTTGCCAGACAGGCGGTAAGGAGATAGCCGCCGGTCGGTGCCTCCCAGTCCAGCATCTCGCCCGCCGCGAAAACGCCGGGCATGGCCTTGATCATCATACCGTCATCCAGGTCCTGAAAAACGAGGCCGCCGGCGGTGCTGATCGCGCCTTCGATCGGGCGCGGCGCGGTTACCAGAATGCCAAGCGACTGGATCGCCTTGGCCAGGGTCCGGGGTGTCTCGAAACTCTTGGCCGGGAGACGCTCGCGCAGCAGCCCCGCCTTGACACCCTCCAACCCCGTGGCCTGACGCAGAAAATTCGACAGCGAGCGCTTGCCGCGCGGCCGGGATAGTGCGTTCAACAGTCGGTCCGGGTCTCGGTCCGGCGCCAGATTGACCAGCAACATCGCCGCGCCCTTGGCGGCGACCTTATCGCGCAGCCGAGCCGAAAGCGTATAGACCACGCCACCTTCGATACCGGTGTCGGTCACCACGAAGTCCCCCTGAACCGTGATGTCGTCGATCGACAGGGTGCAGGACTTCAACGGATGGCCGGCGAAGCGCTCGCGGAAATGTTGGCTCCAATCCACCAGAAATCCGCAATTCGCGGGCTTGAACGGCGCGCTTTCAACGCCTCGGCCCCGCAAGATTTCGGCCCAGGCGCCATCGCTGCCAAGACGCGGCCAGCTCGCGCCGCCGGTCGCGAGAATCGTGGCGTCGGGTAAGGATCGGACCTCCCCATCGGGTGCCTCGAACACCAGAGCCCCATCCTCGGCCCAGCCCGTCCAGCGATGCCGGGTATGAACCCGGACGCCGCCACCGCCCAATCGCGACAGCCAGGCGCGCAACAGGGGCGAGGCCTTCATCGCCTTGGGAAAGATCCGGCCCGAGCTGCCGGTGAAAAGTTCGGTGCCCAGTCCTTGCGCCCAGGCTTGGATCTCCTTCGGACCGAAGGCGCGTAGAGCCGCCTCCAATGATCCGGCGCCTTCGCCGAAGCGCGTCAGAAGCGTTTCGAAATCCTCGCCGTGGGTCAGATTAAGACCGCTCTTGCCGGCCATGAGAAACTTGCGGCCTAGCGACGGCTTGGCATCGAAGATATCGACGCCATGACCGCGCGCGAGCAGCATCTCCGCCGCCATCAGACCGGCGGGGCCGCCACCGATGACGGCGACCGAGCGAGAGGGTGATTTTACCATGGCCGGACCATATCCGCGCCGCCGCGACATTGCCACCACCTCGACAAGAACGCGGGCGGGCGCGCATTCTTAGTCACCAACAAAAGGGGATCGACATGCCGGTACTATACGAAAAGCGCGGGAACGTCGCGGTCATAACCCTGAGCCGCCCGGCGGCTCGGAACTGTTGGGGCCAGGATTTCAGTGACGGTCTGATCGAGCATTTCGGCGCGGCGGAAAAGGATGACGCCGTGCATTGCGTGGTGATCACCGGCGATGAGGCGGGACGCGCGTTCTCGGCCGGCGCGGATCTAAAGGACCCACGCACCCATACGCTTGAGACAATGGAGGATTTCTTTACCGAATTGCCGCGTTGGCGCAAGTTCGCCGCGCGGGTCCTCGATCACTTTCCAAAGCCCGTGGTCGCGGCGGTCAACGGCTATGCGATCGGCGTCGGCTGTATTCTGACTTATTGCTGCGATCTGATCGTCGCCTCGGATAAGGCGGAATGGCGGATGCCGCAAACCGCGCTGGGGGTCATGCCGGCCTATGGCGGGGCGGTGCGATTGGCGCGTTGGGTCGGCAAGGGTCAGGCGATGCGCCTGGCGATGGGGTTCTCGCTATCCGCCGAGGAAGCCTATCGGATCGGATTGGCGCAATGGCTTGTGCCGCATGACGCGCTGTTGGACCAAACGATGGAAGTCGCGGAACACATCGCCTCGGCGCCGACATTCGCGACCCAGATGGCCAAGGAGTCGCTCAACCGGGGACTGGATATCCCGAACCTCGAGGATGCGTCCTGGGTTGACGCCTATCGTTTCATGGCGTTGAGCCTGACCGACGAAACCAAGCGCCGGCACGACGAATGGCGGTCACGAAAAGCGTAGAGACGCGCGCGACCCACTACTCGGCGGCTTGGCTTTTCCCGATATCCAAGGCCGCGTCTTCCATATCGAGCTGCATCACGTCGTTGAATTTGTTGAAGAAGGTGCAAAGCGTGATGCGTAGGGTCAGTTCGACAATCTGCTCCTCGGAGAAGTGATCGCGCAGACGATCGAACAGGGTATCACGAACCCGGTTGTGGTCATGGGTGACCTGGGCGGCGTAATCGCGCACCAGCAGGTCGACTTCATCCAACCCGGGACAATCCGGCTCCAGGATCTTGGCCACGGTCTCGGCCGAGAACCCGTGTGCCATCGCCTTGGGGCCGTGATGGGCGACGCAATACTCGCATTTGTTGATCTCGGAGACCGTGACGATGGCGATCTCGAGATAGCGCTTGTCGAGGATCGGGTTGTCCGACATCTCCAATAGCATGCCCATGACGTGGCGAAGCGCGATCGGGCGATGCGCGAAGACCTTTACCTGGTTCAGGAACGGCCCGTATTCGGTGGCGTAGCGTTGGTAGATCGGTTTGGCGTCGTCCGGAACCTCGTCAATCTCAACATCGCGCACCCGGGCCATCGCATCCTCCTATCAGGCCGCCAGGCGGCCATGGGTTCGGTTTCGCTCGACGATCAGATAATCGACGAGCGCTTGAGGCGCGTCACGACCCGCGACGGCCTCGGCGGCGGCATTATAGTAGGTGTTGGTGTTCACGTCATAGACATAAGGCGTGCCGTCGGCCCCGGTCGCGAACTCGATCCCGGCGATCTCGATCCCGTTCACCGCCAGAAAACGCTCCAGGCGAGCATTAAACACCGGATCGATCTCGTCGATGATCGAGAAACTCGGCGCCGGCGGCCCGCCCTCAACGGCGCAGACATCGGCGGGGCACAGCTCGAAGCCCATGGTGGTATCGATCTTGACGGCATAATGAAACCGCCCGCCGATGAACTCGGCCCGGGTGATCGTGCCATCCAAGGGGCGGATATATTGTTGAAACAGGGTGATGCCATCGACCGATGGCGCGAGGCTCTCGCCAAGGATCAACTCGCGAAGGGTGCTGAGATCCTCATGCAGCTTCACGCCAAGTCCCTTGCCACCCCGGTTCGGCTTGACGATGACCGGATCGGGGGCGAAAGCGGCAACCGCCTCCAGCGCCTGTTCAACCCCGACGGCGGCGATGGTGCGGGGAACGGATACCCCACAGGCCGCGAGCCGGGTGAGCTGGGCTGATTTGTTGACCTCGAGCTGAAGCGCCCGCGCGCCATTCACCACCCGGCGTCCATGATCTTCAAGCCAGGCCAGCACCACGCTGGTCAACTCTGGAGAGTATCGATGGCCGCGGGTATGCGACGACGCACTCATCCTGTTGTAGAAAACCCCCTCCGGCGGCGGCATCGACAGATCGATACCCCTCTCCACCAGGTTCCAATCCTGGAAAGCCATGCCTCGGGCTTCGAACGCGCGGGCAAAAGGCGGCAGCCATTCGGGGTTTTCATGCAGGACGAAAATGTCGGCGTTCATGCGCTGTCTCCGCGAGAAATGGATGTCTCGTCGATACAAATATGGAAATTAAAAGATTGAAAAAGAAGGAAAAAAATCCGAACTCAGCGAAGTTTGAACGCTCTGTTTCCGGGGCGAGATGCTGGCGTTTGATCCGTTCTCCCGTGCGCCACGCATGGAATGAATTCGCTTCACCGAAACCACAGCAGGTGCGTGGTAACTCGCGCCACGCGGGCCACATCGGTTCTAGAGGCGTCGGCTTGTGATATTTTAGCGTGATGAATTGGGAGGTGCGCCATGGCGGACAGTTTTGACTATGTGATCGTCGGCGCCGGATCGGCGGGATGCATTCTCGCCAACCGGCTTACCGCCGATGGCAAACACAGCGTATGTCTGCTGGAAGCCGGGCCGCCCGACTGGAACCCCTATATCCATATCCCCGCCGGGTTTATCAAAACCCTGGCGAATCCCAACGTGAACTGGATGTTCCAGGCCGAGCCGAGCCATTGGACCGGCGGCCGCGTCATCGACGTGCCACGGGGCAAGACCCTCGGCGGCTCCAGCTCGATCAACGGTCATATCTACAATCGCGGTCAGCGCATGGACTATGACAGCTGGGCCCAGCGCGGCAATCGCGGCTGGGGCTACGCCGATGTGCTGCCTTATTTCAAACGCTGCGAGCGCCGGATTGGCGAGGGCGACGACACCTTCCGAGGGCGCGAGGGAAACCTTGAGGTCACCGATCTGAACTACACCCATCCGCTTTGCGAAATTTTCATGGACGGGGCGGCGGAGATCGGGATCCCGCGCAACAAGGACTATAACGGCGAGCGCCAGGAGGGCATCTCCTATGTTCAACGCACGACCCACAAGCGGCGGCGCGTCAGTACGGCGCGCGCGTTTCTGAAACCGGCGCGGGGGCGCCCCAACCTCACCGTGCGAACCAATGCCTTCGCCACGCGTATCATCTTGGATGGCAAACGCGCCGTCGGCGTCGATTACGCCAAGGGCGGTCGGGGCGGCAAATCAGTGACCGTGCACGCCAACCGCGAGGTCATCCTGTCGGGCGGAACGATCAACTCTCCCCAGTTGCTTCAGGTCTCGGGGATCGGGCCGTCGGCCTTGCTGAATTCCCTTGGGATAGAGGTTTTGCACGATCTCCCAGGTGTCGGCGAGAACCTCAGGGATCACTACGCCCCCCGGTTCAGCGCCCGGGTCAATAATATCGAAACCATCAACGAGCAAGCCAAGGGCCTGCGGCTGGCCGGCGAGATCGTGAAGTACTTCATCGGCGCCAAGAGCATCGTCAATCTCAATCCCTCGATGGTGTACGGGTTCTGGCACACCGACCCGGCGATCAAGAGCAACGACGTCCAATTCATCTTTACGCCGGCGAGTTACAAGCTGGGCGCCCATGGCGTGCTGGCCGATGCGCCCGGCTTCACGGTGGCGGCGTGGCAGCATCGCCCGGAGAGCCTGGGTTATGTGCGCGCGCGCTCGGCGGATCCCTTCGATAAGCCGGTCATTCAACCAAACTATCTCGACGCCGAGGAAGACCGCCGGGTCACGGTCGAGGCGATGAAACTGGCGCGCAAGTTGATGCATACCGACGCCATGAAGCCCTATCTGGGCGAGGAGGAGTACCCCGGCGCGGATGTCCAAAGCGATGATGAACTGCTTGAAGCCGCGCGGCATTGGGGCAGCACGACCTATCACGTCATGGGCACCTGCCGGATGGGACCGGACAGCGATCCAACCGCCGTCGTGGACGACGCTCTTAAAGTGAAGGGCATGGAGGGCCTGCGGGTCATCGATGCGTCGATCATGCCGACGATGCTCTCGGCGAATCTGAACGCCGGGGCAATGAT
Organism: Alphaproteobacteria bacterium; assembly: GCA_016780745.1. Classification (GTDB taxonomy): domain Bacteria; phylum Pseudomonadota; class Alphaproteobacteria; order Thalassobaculales; family Thalassobaculaceae; genus JADHLJ01. Next base: position 13,763 of record JADHLJ010000007.1, read on the forward strand.
GATTGGCGAGAAAGGGGCGGATCTGGTGCTCGGCAAAGGCGCGCCCGAGCCGATTATCCTTCCCGAGTAACCATCCCTCCGCGCCGGCTCGACGGTTACGGGTTCGCCAAGCGCGCCGACTGCTTTATGATCCAAGCTCACCGACCCTCGCACGTGGGCTTGGCGGTCGATATCGAATCCATGCGGGAAAGACAATTTGCGTAAACTGATCCATGTCTTGAGCGCGATCCTGGTTTTTGCCGCCCTCAATTTGTCGGCTCCGAATGGCGTGGCGGCACAGGTTTCCAATCCCACCGCCGAGGCCAAACTCGCTGATAAGGCGGCGATCGACAAACTCGTCAAGACCTTGCGTGACGAGGTGAAGCGCGAGGCGTTCATCAAGCATCTGCAAGCTGTCAATTCCTCGATACCGCCCGATGAGGCCGGAACCGGGACCCGGATCGAGAGCGGAGAACAGGTTGAAGGACAATTCGCCGCCGTCGCCGACCAACAAACCGAACGCCTTCTGAATATCGCCGAGAATGTCGGCAACGCGTTCGCCCAGGTTCTGCATCTGCCGGTTTGGTTCGAAAAGCAGATCACCGAAAGGCAACGCCGAAACTTCTGGCTCGAGGCCTTTACCGGCGGATTGGTCCTGCCAATCCTCGTCGCATTGCTCGCGCGCTGGATTGCCGCGCGGCTGCTCGGCGGCGCCACCAAGAGACTACGAGACAGCGTCCCGGAAGACTTGAAGGGCAGGATCTTCACCGGGGCGGCCCGAGCGGTTCTCGAATTGGCGCAAGTCGCCGCCGTGCTGGCCGCCGGATACGCGGCGCTCGCTCTCCTGGAGCGTTCGCCGGAAGCCCGCCAGATCGCCGAGTCCGTCATTCTGGCGATCGCCGGAATGACGGCCATCGGCGTCGCGGCGCGACTGATCCTCGCGCCCCATGCCGAAGCCTTGCGCCCCCTGCCGCTCGCGTCGGTGTCGTCGGCCTATCTCTATCTCTGGGTGATGTGTCTGGCCTGGGTTGGAACGCTTGGTTATGCGTTGTCGCGGATCGCCGTCCCCCTCGGCGCGAGCGTCGCCGGCGCGCGAGCGATCGAGATCCTGTGCGCCGTGATTTTCGCGGGTCTCGTGATTGTCTTGGTCATGCAGTCCCGTGAGGCGGTGGCGACTTGGATACGTGGCGAAAATGGCGGCATTACTCGGCGTCGCGGCGCCGACATCTGGCATGTGCTGGCCTTGATATACATCCTAATGGTCTTTGGGATATTCGTGTCCGGCGAGAAAGACGGCTTTGTTTATCTCGTTCGCGCTTCGGGGGTGAGTGTCGGCGCGATCATCGCTGCGATCGTGGCCTCGATCCTGATGGACCGATTGTTGCGGCGGGTTTTCGCGCTGGACCCTGAGCTCGACAACCGGTTTCCGGGCTTACGCGACCGTAGCAATCTCTATCGTCCGGTCCTGAAGAAAGGCATTGATATCCTGCTCGGCATCGGTGTCTTGATCGCGATACTGGTAGGCTGGGATGTTGGGTTGCTTGAAGCCCTGCCCGTGGGATGGCGGGTCTCGATCTTGAAAAGCAGTGGGACGATCCTATTCGTCATTCTCGCCAGTATTCTCGCCTGGGAGCTGGCCTCGGGCGCGATCGCCCGGGCATTGTCGACGGTGACCATTGGTGGGGTTACCCGTGGCCCCGGCAGCCGCGCGAAGACGCTGCTCCCCCTTTTGCGCCGCGCGATCCTGATTGCCTTGGTAATATTTGGAGGCCTGATCATCTTGGCCGAGATCGGCGTGCAGATCGCGCCTCTCCTGGCCGGAGCGGGCGTTGTCGGGTTGGCGATCGGCTTCGGCTCGCAAGCCCTGGTTCGCGATGTGATCACCGGCCTGTTCATTCTGATCGAGGACACGATCGCGGTCGGTGATTACGTGACCGTGGGCGGCCATTCCGGCGTGGTCGAGGATCTGTCGATCCGCACCATCAAGCTACGAGACGTCGCCGGGACAGTGCACACGGTACCGTTCGGCGATGTGACCACGGTGGAAAACTATGCCAAGGAATTCGCGTTCGCGGTCCTGGATGTCGGTGTCGGCTACGCCGAGGACACCGACGTCGTCTCCGCCGTGCTGGCCGAGATCGGCGAGGAGGTCTGCCTGGACGACGTCTACAAGGACCGGATCATCTCGCCGCTTGAGATCATGGGCGTTCACGAACTCGGGGACAGCGCCGTCGTGGTGCGGGCCAGAATCAAGACCCGCCCAATGATGCAATGGAGCGTGCGCCGCGAGTTCTTCCGGCGCATCAAACAGCGGTTTGACGCGCTGGGTATCGAGATTCCGTTCCCGCACCAAACCGTCTATTTTGGCGAGAAGAAAGAACCTGCGGCGGCGTTGGAGCGATATCGGGGACAATCGACCGCGACAACGACCAAGAGCGTTGATGACTCGGCGGGGGATGGCGGCGCGTCATAAGCGCCCGATATGAACGCGCATGAATGCGCGAAGAGCCGGTTTTGGCGAGACCAAGGGGGATTGGTTGCCATGAAACGACTACTGCTTCCCGCCGCGACGGAGGGCGTTCGGTTTTTGCCATACGGAACGGCGATGTCGATCGCGTCGGCTTTCGACGCCGAGCTCAGGGTTCAGCTTTACCAACCGCGCACGGACGATCACGTGGTGGACCCCATGAGCTGGGGACTGACCAGCTACGCCAGTCCCGAGGGCGCCATTGCCGGCGAGGTTGATCGCGCCAAGGCGGTTGCCGACGCGCGCCTGGAGGAACTAGGCCTTGCCGGGGGGCAATCTCGTTTCACGGTCAAGGATCAGCCTCTGACATCCTGGCGCGAGCTTGGCCGGGTCTCGCGGGTCTATGACATGTCCATCGTCTCGCGCGAGGCCTTGGCGGAGAACGCGGCCACCGCGATGGAGCAATTGTTGTTCGATAGCGGTCGACCGATGTTGCTCTCGCCGCATGACTGGCAAGGCCCGGTCGGCGAGTCGATCGCGATCGCCTGGAACCGCAGTAGCGAAACCTCGCGGCTGATAAGCCATGCCATGGATCTGTTGCGTCAGGCCCGCGAGGTGCACGTGATCGCCATCGAGGACTGGTTCGTCGATGGCCCGGACGGGGCCGCCCTGCGCGACTATCTCGCCGCCAATGGCGTGCCGGTGCATCTGCATGCCACGGGTAAGGCGAAGAACGAGTTCGGCTATCAGATCCTGCACGAGACCCAGATCGTGGGCGCCGACCTCTTGCTTAAGGGCGCCTATACCCAGAGCCGCATCACCCAGGTCATGTTTGGCGGCGCGACCCGGGATATTCTGCGCGAGGCGCGCCTGCCGGTGCTCCTGGCGCATTGAGTCACCACCATCGCGTAAGGGAGATCCGCCTTGCAACTCGTCATCGCCAGTCCCAGCCCCTATGCCCGGAAAGCACGGGTTGTCTTGAACGAGAAGGGGATCGCCCACGAAATCATCATGGATCTCCCCTGGGCCGAAGGTACCGTCGCGCCGGCCAACAACCCGCTAGGCAAGATCCCGATCCTGCTGACGGATGACGGAGAGGCGATCCATGACAGCTCGGTAATCGTCCAATATCTGGAGCTCGTCCATCCCGAGCCGCCGCTGCTGCCCACCGACCCGGCGGGGCGGCTGGAGCATCGCAAGATCGAGGTGCTGGCCGACGGCATTTGCGACGCGATCGTGCTGACGGCTCTGGAAGGCAATCGCGAGCCCGAATTACAAAGCGTCGACTGGGTCGCCCGGCAGAGGGCCAAGATCGTGGCGGGCCTCAAAAGGCTCGCGGAACTGTTGGGCGACAAGACCTGGTTCCTGGACGATCGCATGGGTATCGCCGATATCGCCGCGGCCTGCGCGCTCGGCTATATCGGGGTTCGCGCGGGCGACATCGAATGGCGCGACGAGCATCCCAATCTCGCGGCGTTTTCCGACCGCATGGAAGCGCGCCCCTCGTTCAAGATCAGCGCGCCCTACTCACAGCCGATTCCACGGTTCCGCTAAAACCACCCCGCGCCCGTCTACATCTCGCCCCCCGGGAAGCGGGGTGCTAACCTCATGGCCAATGAACATCGATGGCTTTGGGAGGGACGGACATGCATAAACTTGGGAATCTGGAAATCCGGCGCGTAATCGAGAGTGAAGTGCCGATTTTCGAGGTGCAATCCTTCTTTCCGCAATGCGACATGGCGGTGGTCGAAAAGCACCGGGACTGGCTTATGCCCCGGTTCATCGATCCCGAAACCATGATGGTCACGCTCTGTATCCAGTCCTATGTGATCAAGACCGAGCATCACAACATCCTGGTCGATACCTGTGTCGGCAACCACAAGGAGCGCCCCGCGCGGCCGAGCTGGCACATGCAAGAGCTTCCGTATCTGAAGACCCTGGAAGACGCGGGGGTTAAGGCCGAGGAGATCGACTTCGTGCTCTGCACGCATCTGCATGTCGATCATGTCGGCTGGAACACCAAACTGGTGGATGGCCGGTGGGTGCCAACCTTCCCGAACGCCAAATATATCTTCTCGCGCAAGGAATACGAGACCTGGAAGTCGCGCTACGACAACAAGGAAAACGTGCCGGTTCCCCAGGTTTTCGAGGATAGCGTACTGCCCATCGTGCAGGCCGGTCAGGCGGTGATTGTCGAGGATGATCACCAGATCGACGACGGCATGTGGATCGAGCCGTCGCCCGGTCACACGCCCGGCCATGTGATGCTGAACCTCAAATCCGGCGACGAGACGGCGTTGATGACCGGTGACGTAATCCATCACCCCTTGCAACTGGTGCGCCCGGAATGGTCATGCCGGGCCTGCGAGGACCCTGATCAGTCCGCCAAAACCCGGATTGCGATGCTGGAGCGCGTCGCCGATAGCGACACCCTGCTTTGTCCGGCTCATTTCTCCTCGCCGACCATGGGCCACGTGATCAGCGCGCCGGGTAATGACGGCTATCGCTATAAGATGCTGGGCGAATAAGGGGCGAGGCGACGAGGGGGCAACTCGGGCGGAGCTTCACCATGCTTGATAACGACGCGGTCTTTGATTTCATCGTCAGCGGCGCGGGCTCCGCCGGGTGCGCCGTCGCGGCGCGGCTAAGCGAGTCCGGCGCGTATAGCGTGCTGTTGCTGGAGGCCGGGCCGCGCGACACCCATCCCTGGATCCATATTCCCATCGGTTTCGCCAAGGTCTTCATCGACAAGTCCGTCAATTGGAAGCTGGAGACCGAACCGGTCGAGGCCCTCAACAACCGCCGGCTCTATCAGCCCCGGGGCAAGGTTCTCGGCGGCAGCAGTTCGATCAACGGAACCATCTATATCCGAGGCCAACCCGGCGATTACGACGAATGGCGGCAACGCGGTCTGGTCGGCTGGGACTGGGACTCGGTGCTCCCGTTCTTCAAGAAAGCCGAGGATAACGCGCGCGGCGCCGATGATCTGCACGGCGCCGGCGGGCCGCTGCGGGTATCGGACGTGCCGGCCGCCTGGGACCTGCCCACCGCCATGGTCGCCGCCGCCGAGCAAGCGGGCATTCCGGCGAACACGGATTTCAACGGCCCGGAACAAGAGGGCACCGGTTTCTATCAATTCACCGCCACCAACAAGCGTCGGTGGAGCACCGCCAAGGCCTATCTCGGACCGGCCAAGGGGCGCCGGAACCTGCATGTGGAAACCCAGGCCCATGCGCGCCGCGTCCTGATCGAGGACGGCAAGGCCGTCGGGATCGAATTTCAGACGCCGGGCGGTATCAAAACCGCGCGCGCCAGGCGAGAGGTCATTGTCTCCGGCGGCACCTTCGGCTCTCCGCAGTTGCTGCAACTCTCGGGCGTCGGACCGGGGGAGCTACTGGGTGACATGGGCATTGAGGTGAAAGCCGACCTGCCCGGCGTGGGCGCGCATTTAAGAGACCATTTCAACACCTATCTCGCGTTTCGCTGCGCCAAGCCGGTAACCGGTAACGATCTCGCCAACAGCTTGCCGCGGCGCTTGGCGGCGGGCGCGCGATATCTGCTGTCGGGGACTGGTCCGCTTTCGAGCACCGGGATCTGTGCCGGCGCGTTTCTGCGCTCGGACCCGCGGCTGGAGCGTCCGGACATCCAGATCAACATGTTCAATTGGGCCGCCAAGTCTCGGACCATGGACGAGGTGATCCCCTTCCCGTTCTCCGCCTTCACCCTGAGCCCGGTGCATCTACGCCCGGATTGCGACGGGTCGGTCCGGATCAAAAGCCCCGACCCCATGGCGCCGCCCGCGATCCGCTATGAGTTCCTGCGCAGCGAATATGACAAGCGGGCGATCCTGCACGGCATGCGCGTCGCCCGCGAGATCGCAAGGCAACCGGCGCTCAAGGACTTCATGGTCGAGGAAGTACTGCCTGGCCCCGGTGTCGCCAGCGACGAGGAAATGCTCGCCGATGTGCGGGAGCGCGCGGTCGCCAACTACCACCCCATGGGCACCTGCCGCATGGGCGACGCCATCGACAGCGCCACCGACGCACGGCTGAGAGTGCATGGGGTCGACGGATTACGGGTCGCCGATGCCTCGATCATGCCCTCCATCGTCGCCGGCAACACCAACGCCCCAACCATCATGATCGGCGAGAAATGCGCCGCCATGGTGCTTGAGGACGCGCGTTAAAGGAGACCGCGTTAACGGCCCCCTACCCGTTCCACTTCACCGGCCCCCGGAACGGCCGCATGTCGGGATAGCCGCTGACCGCCCAGGCGCCGTCGACCAGCAGGCTGCTTCCGTTGACATAGCTGGCATCGTCGCTGGCGAGAAACAGGGCGGGCGCGGCGATTTCCCCGGGCTGGGCGGCGCGGCCCTCGGGGATGCGAGCGACGAAAGCCGCCAGGGCGTCGGGATTATCGAAATGACGGCGGGTTAGCGGGGTTTCGACCAATCCCGGAAGAACCGCGTTCACCCGAATGCCGAGCTCGGCGAATTCCAAGGCCGCGTTCTTGGTCAGCATCTCAACGCCGGCCTTCGCCGTCGCATAGGCGGCGCCGGCATGCATCGGGACATGGGCGTTCAACGAGGCGATGTTGACGATAGAGCCGGCTTTTCCCGTCCCCATGCGTCGCGCCTGATGTTTGATGCAAAGGAACACGGACTTCAGGCATAAATCGACCGTGAAGTCCCAATCCTCGGCCTCCAGATCGAGCAGATACCCGGCGCGGTTGCCGCCAGCGACATTGAAAGCATGGTGAAGACCGCCGAAATGGTCCACCGCCGCGTCGACCATTAGGGCGACATCGGCTTCCACGGTGACGTCTCCGGCGCGCGCCAGAAAGCGGTCTCCGAGAGCCTCGCCGAGGGTGTCCAGTCCCTCCACGTTCACGTCGCTTCCCAGGACACTGGCGCCCTCGGCATGCAGTCGCTCGGCGATCGCCCGCCCGATCCCCGACGCGGCGCCGGTGACCATGGCGACTTTCCCATCAAATCGTCCCTTGGAATGTGTCATGGTGTTCGCTCCGATTTGCGCCAGCCTGGGCATGATCTCGTCATTTCAGCATTGTTGTCCAAATCCGCGGCGACCGCTACGGTCGGTAAACTTTCGAACACCGCCTCCGCCATTCACGCCATTCCGCAAAGGCCCCCGCCATGAGTGAAGACCAATCGAAGGATGCCATCGTTATCGGCGCCGGGATCGTCGGCATCTGCGCCGCCCTGGCGCTGCGCGAGAAAGGCTTCGACGTTACCGTGCTGGACCGGGTCGGCCCGGCGGAAGCGACCAGTCATGGCAATGCCGGCGTGGTCTCCCCGTGGTCCTGTGTGCCGCAATCCATGCCGGGACTTTGGAAGAGCGTGCCGAAATGGCTGCTCGATCCAGAAGGCCCGCTGAACGTCCGCTGGGGGTATCTGCCGACCATGGTGCCCTGGCTGGGCAAGTTCCTTTCCGCCGGCGCGCTGGAACGCCTGCCGGCCATCGCCGACGCGATGCTGGCGGTGAACCGGCCCAATCTGGATCTGTACCATCAGTATCTGGCCGGAACCGGCGAGGAAAACCTGGTCACCGATTGCAACTATCTGCATGTCTCGCGAACCGCCCAGGGCGCCGATCCCAACAGTCTCGCCTGGCGGCTGCGACGAGAGCGGGATGTCCCCTTCGAGGCGATAAGCGGCGACGAGGCTCGGGAGATGGAGCCGGAACTGTCGCCCGACATCAAGGCCGCGGTGGTGATCCGGCAACAGGGACGCACGGTCAATCCTGGCCGGCTCGGCAAGGTCCTCGCCGCCAAGGCCGAGGCAATGGGCGTCACCTTCCCCCTTACCGAGGTCAAGGCGATTGCCCCACGCGAGGGCGGCGGATACCGCGTCGACACCAATGACGGCCCGCGCGAGGCCGGAACCGTGGTCCTTGCCGCGGGCGTCTGGTCGGCCCGCCTTCTCGAGCCGCTCGGCGTCAAGGTGTCCCTGGAGGCCGAGCGCGGCTATCACCTGATCTTCAAGGACCCGGGCGTCTCGCTTACCCATTCGATCATGGACGCGGACAACAAGTTCGTGACCAGCCTGATGGAAATGGGCGTGCGCAGCGCCGGCACCGCCGAATTCGCGGGCATCGACGCCGCGCCGAACTACAAACGGGCAAAGGTCTTTGCCAAGCACACCAAATCGCTGCTGCCGAACCTGAATATCGACGAGACCGTGGAATGGATGGGCCGTCGTCCGTCGCCGCCGGATTCCGTGCCCTATATCGGCGAGGTTCCAGGTTATCCTCGGCTCTTCCACGGCTTCGGGCATGGTCATCTCGGATTGACCGGCGCGCCGATGACCGGACGCATGATCGCGGCGCTCGCGTCGGGCGAACCCTTGAACGTGGACATGACGCCTTATCGGATCGACCGTTTCTAGGGTCGGGCTCCCAATGCTAGGATCCGTATCAACACAGATGGACTAGGAAACAGGAGGTCGATCAAATGGCGTATGAAACCATTGAGGTAAACCCGATCAGCCCGGTGATCGGCGCCGAGATCGCCGGTGTCGACATCTCCAAACCCCTGGGCAATCAAACCTTTCGCGAGATCCATGACGCCCTCATGGAACATCAGGTGATCTTTTTCCGCGACCAGGAAATGACCCTGGACGAACACAAGACCTTTGGCCGGATGTTTGGCGAGTTGCACATCCATCCCTCGGCGCCAAAGCCGGAGGGGCATCCCGAGGTACTGGTCATTCACGCCGACGAGAACTCCAAGGTCGTGGCCGGCATGAAGTGGCATTCCGATGTCTCCTGCGACGTCGAGCCCCCCATGGGCAGCATCCTGCACATGCACGAGCTTCCGCCGGTCGGGGGCGACACCATGTTCGCCAGCATGTACGCCGCCTATGACGCACTCTCGGAGCCGATCAAGGACTTCATCGCCGACAAGCAGGCCTGGCACGAATCAATCGGTGTTCATCTCCATCGCTTCGGCCATAAGGGCGCATCCTTGCGCGATGGCGACAACGGCTATCCCGAGGCGCTGCATCCCATCGTCCGCACCCATCCCGTCAGCGGGCGCAAGGCCCTGTTCGTGAATGAGAATTTCACCACCAGGATCGAAGGCCTCAAGAAGAACGAGAGTGATGCGATCCTGAAAATGCTCTACGATCACATCGCCACGCCGGAATTCCATTGCCGCTTTCGCTGGCAAGAGAAGTCCGTCGCGTTTTGGGATAACCGAAGCGCCCAGCACCGCACCGTATGGGATTACTACCCCCAGGTCCGCCACGGCTATCGGGTGACGATTTGCGGTGACAAGCCTTTCTGACGGAGCATCATGGCTCGTTCAGACGAGCGTCAGGCTCCGAGCGGATTCTCGACCTCTATCTTGTCAACCTCGGCCTTCAATTTCAGCAGGCCGATGTCCCGGTTGCGGAACAACTCTTCCGGGCTCATGCCACCGTAGTCGAAATAGCCGGCGCCGCTCATCACGCCCCCTCTTCCCTGGTCCATGAGCTTGTTCAGGGTCGGACTGCTGCCCTTGGGAACTGGCGGTGTATAGGTCATGTTCGCCATGCCGCGCTGCATCATGTCGAGGCCGGTGAAGTCAGCCTTCATCAGTGCGCCCATCAGCGCCATGCGCAGCGCGAGGCCGTATTTGATTGAATCGTCGATCGCCTTGGCCGACGCCCAACCCTCGTCCAACAGTTTGGTGATCTCCAGCCCCATCGCCGCCTGAAGACGGTTGGCGACGTAGCCGTTGATGAACTTCTCGAACCGCACCGGTTTCTTGCCCATGCCGTTATAAAGCGCCTCCATCTCGTCCATCACGCGGGCATCCGTCTTCGGACCCGGCGCCAGGTCCACAAGATCAATGATGTAGGGAGGCGTATACCAATGGGCGATCAGACAGCGTTCCTGACGGCTTTCGGGGATCAACGGAAAAACGTCCAGGTTCGAGGTGTTGCTGGCGATGATCGCGCCGGCGGGCGCCGCCGCGTCGATCTCGGCGAAGACCTGAGTCTTGACCGGAATGTTCTCGACCACCGCCTCGACCACGAGGTCGGCGTCGCCCACCGCGTCCGCGAGCTTGGGAACCGGGGTGATTCGCGAGAGGGTCGCGGCCTTCTCCGCCGCCGTGATGGCTCCGGCGTCGACCATGGTCGAGAGCGCGCTTTCGATCAGCCCGACCCCGACCTCCAATTGCTTCTCGCTGATATCCTGCATCTTGACCTGGTGACCACCCGCCGCGTGCACCAACGCAAGCGCGTGCCCCAGAAGGCCAGCGCCAACCAGCGTAACCTTTGCGTTCGCGTCCATGTCTCTTCTCCGGCTCATTCAAATCGTTCGCGAGAGTAATCGCGCCGCCACCATCGCGCAGCGTAATTCCGAACCACCCTTTCGATATCAGAAGAGCGGGATCGGGTCGAAATCGATCATGCCCGGCAAACCGCGCTTGCAATTGAACGAGGAAATCAAACCATCGAGATATCAAGGGCGCGCAAAGCCGGGAGATCCGACTTTACATTTCACTTAATCCCCGACCACTCCATCGGCCGGCAGAGTTTGTTGTCCTGGCTGGCAACCAGGCCATCGGTTTTCGCGAGGTACTCGGCCCAGGCGGGATCGGCGTCCCGCATCGCGCGGCGTTTTTCAAGATCGGCGAGGTTTTCGTAGCCCCAGAGATGTACGACCTGATGCAGCGGACCATGCTCGACCAGAAAGTAGCCGAGGGGATCGCCGATATGGCGCCGCAGAATCGGCAGGGCGAATTCCTCGAAAAGCGCGAGATAAGTCTTCATCTTGCGAGGGGCGATGTTGTAGGTGCGCACGTCGACGATCATTTTCGGCTCCCGATTGGCTCGGGCGGAGTTTAGGCCGCTCGGGGCTTGTGCGCCAAGCACCGGCGCGCTTCACTACCGGCGAAACCGATTATCTCGGAGAGCATGCCATGTCGACCCTGGATCCAAGCGCCGCCGTCGCGGGCCGCGAAGCCTTGGCGCGGGATATATTCGACGCGCTGGAAAGCCAGACCCATGACGGGATCGGTATCACCCGCGCCTCCTACGGTCCGGGCGAGCAGGCGGCGCGCGACATCATGGCCGAGGCGGCGGGAACATTGGACATGGCGGTTGAGGATGACGCGGCCGGCAATGTCTACATGACCCTGCCAGGCGCGGATCGCTCGGCGGCGCCGATCGTGATCGGATCGCATATCGACAGCGTGGCCCAGGGCGGAAATTTCGACGGCGCCGCCGGTGTCGTGTCGGGTCTGGTCGCCTGCGCGGGTCTCAAGGATGCCGGGATAACGCCGCCGCGCGACATTCGCGTGATGGGAATCCGTGCCGAGGAAAGTGCCTGGTTCGGCGTGTCCTATATCGGTAGCCGCTCGGCCCTCGGCACCTTGCCCGAGGGGGCGCTGGACGAGGCGCGCCGCGCCGATACCGGGCGCAGCCTCGCTGATCACATGGAGGAGGCCGGCTGCGATCCTCAAGCATTGCGGGACGGCCAGGTGTATCTGCCGCCGGACAACCTGCACGCCTATCTTGAAGTCCATATTGAGCAGGGGCCCGTGCTGGAAGCCGAGGATTTTCCGGTCGGTATCGTCACCGGTATTCGCGGTAACCGCCGGCTCCCCCGCGCGCGATGCATCGGCGAGTACTCGCATTGTGGCGGCGTGCCGCGTAGCCATCGGCTGGACGCGGTGATCGCCACCTCCGAACTGGTGACCGCGCTGGACGCGGTCTGGGACGAGTGCGAGGCCGACGGCAAGGACTTCGCCTTCACCATTGGCAAGTTCTTCACCGACGCGGAATGGCACGCGATGACGAAGATCGCCGGCGCGGTGGAGTTCAGCCTCGATATGCGCAGCCTCGATGGCGATTTCGTCGAGGCGATGACGGGACGGGTTCGTGACCTCGCGGCGACAATCGCCGAGCGACGCGGCGTAACCTTCGAGCTGGGTGAGTTTACCCGCGCGGCGCCGGGCCCGATGGACCCCGCCATCAAGGCCGGAATGGCCGAAGGCGCGCGGACGCTCGGCATGAAGACCATGGACATCGCCAGCGGGGCCAGCCACGACGCCGCCGCCTTCGCCGCCGCCGGGGTCCCGACCCAGATGTTGTTCATCCGTAACGCCAATGGAAGCCATAATCCGGATGAGGCGATGGAAATCGCGGACTTCATGGAGGCCACCCGTCTGCTTGCCTGGTGGCTGGCGAACCGCGCGGCATGACGCCCGAACGATTCCGTCTGCTGATTGAGGGCACGCTAGCCGTCTGGCGCGTCGAGGGGTCGCTCTCCTTCAAGGACGACGAGGCTTCCTGCCATATCACGGCGGAAGGTCGCGATATGGCGACGGTCTCGCGCGAGGTTCAGCCCTTCGGGACCGTCTGGCGTATTCAAGAGCCGGGGCGCCGTGACCGGGTTCACCCCTCCGTCGGCGCGGCTTTGCGAAGCCTGCGGGAAATCTTGTGCCCCGAGCGCTCCACCGGCCGGGTTCTCTTCGTCTCGGAAGGCGGGCCATGAGCGCGCCTGTTCCGATGACCGTGGTCACGGGTTTTCTTGGCAGCGGCAAAACCACCTTGATCGCCAACTTGCTGCGCCGGCCCGAACTTTCCCGCACCGCCGTGATCATCAACGAGTTCGGCGAAATCGGCCTCGATCATGAGCTGATCGAAAGCAGCGAGGAGGATCTGGTTGAGCTCAGCACCGGGTGCCTATGTTGCGTGATGCGCGGGGATCTCACCAATGCCGTCCATCGCCTGATGGAAAAGCGCGGGGAAGGCCGGCCTTTCGAGCGCATCGTGCTGGAAACCACGGGGCTTGCCGACCCCGCCCCGATCGTCCACGCGGCGATCGCCGACCCGACCCTGCGCGCTTTGGTTAGCCTCGATCGCGTGGCGGTGACGGTGGATGCCTTGACCGGGATCGCGTCGCTGGAAGCCCACGAGGAAAGCCGACGCCAGATCGCGCTGGCGGATGTGCTGTTGCTGACCAAGACCGATGTCGATGACAGTGGGGTGGCGGCGTTGCGGGACAGGATCGCGGCGGTTAACCCGGACGCCGACATCCTGTTTCCGGTTCGCGGCGAGATCGATCCAGCGGTGATTATCGGTGGCGCGACCGCTTCTCTCGGGGGCAGGCGTAAAGCGAGAGTACCGGACGAGAACACCGGTTCCCTTGACCATGACCACCTTGACCATGCCCATGGACATGGGTCAGACGAAATCACATCCGTGTCCCTACGTCTGGACAAACCCCTTCAAGCCGTCGCGCTTACCCTTTTCCTGCAGGCCTTGGCCGAGACGATGGGACCCGACCTGTTGCGCCTGAAGGGGATCGTGGAAGTCGCGGAAGCGCCGGATACTCCCGCTGTCGTGCATGGCGTGCAGCATGTTTTCCATCCCATGCGATGGCTCGATGGTTGGCCCGGAGGCGCGCGGGACTCTCGTCTCGTCATGATCGGCAAGGGTCTTTCAGAGACCTGGGTGCGCGCGTTGCTGGATACAATCATCGAAGAGGTCGCTGAAGCCTCTGGACAATAGGGGGCGGTGTTCATGACACTTGGAGAAGTTCTATTCGAGGGAGATGGGCCATGTTTGATCTGATCCTGCGCGGCGGCACCGTCGTCACCCCCCATGGCGTGGGTGTCCATGACGTCGCGATGTCCGGCGAGACCATCGCCGCGATCACCAATCCCGGCGCGATCGGCGACGATCAGGCCAAGCGCTCCGTCGATGTGTCCGGCAAGATCGTCATGCCCGGTGGTATCGACCCGCATGTGCATTGCAAATGGCACATGCCGCTTCCGGGCGGCGGGGTCGGCTATACCGAAGGGCCGGACGTCGTCAGTCGGGCGGCGCTTTACGGCGGTACCACGACGATGATCGACTTCGCCGCGCGGATGGAAGAGATCCCGCTGCGCGAGGTGATCGCGAAACGCGACGAGGACTGGGTCGGCAATTGCTATTGCGACTATGCCTATCACGTCATGTTGTTGGGCGATGTGGAACCGCCGATCCTGGACGAGCTTGAAAGCGTCATCACCGACGGTTATCCGACGGTGAAGATCTTCACCACCAACATCACGCCCAGCCGGTCCGGGCGAATGGTGCATTTCGGCGATATCTGGGAGGTGTTCAAGATCATCACCCGCAATGGCGGCCTTGGTGTGATCCATGCCGAGGACAACGACATCGTCATGCACATGTACGAAAAGCTGATCCGCGAGGGCCGGGTCAGCTTTCACAACCTGGCCGAGGTTCACAACACCCTGTCCGAGGACCTATCCTTCCGCCGGGTCATCCGCCTCGCCGAGGCCGAAAACACACCGCTTTACATGATGCATGTCAGCGCCGGTACCGGGGTGCAGGCGATCCGCGAGGCGCGGGCCAAAGGACAGCCGATTTACGGTGAAACCCTGCACCAATACATGCTGTATAATTCCGAGGACTATAAGCGCCCGAACGGCCAGATTTATCACACCTATCCATCGCTCAAGTCGCCAGAGGATCAGGCGGCGCTGTGGGCCGGAACGCTGGATGGCGCGATCAATTCCGTGGCGACGGATGAGATTTGCTGCACCTTGCAGACCAAGCTGGTCGGCGACCGGATCGACGACACAACCGGCGGCAATGCCGGCGTCGAGCCCAGGGTCGCGGTGATGTATCAGGAGATGGTGACCACGCGCGGCTACTCGCTGGAGCGCTTTGTCGATCTGGTGTCCACCAACGCCGCCAAGATCATGGGTCTCTATCCCCGCAAGGGCGCCATCGCGGTCGGCAGCGACGCCGATATCGCGGTGCTCGACCCCACCATTCGCAAGAGGGTCCGGGTCGAGGATCTGCACGAGACCGACTACAGCCCCTGGGAGGGCCATGAGATTTCGGCCTGGCCGGTGATGACCGTGCTGCGCGGCAAGGTCATGGTCGAGGGCGGCGAATTCAAGGGCGCGCTGACCAACGGCAAGTACCTCAAGCGTGAAATCCCCGAGGATGTGCGAACCGCGCCGGCGCTATAGCGGTTGCTTGAATGGTTTTAAAAGATCGCTGATCTTCCCGACGAAAGCACAATACCGGCCGGGAAAATCAACGTCTCGATGTTTAGAAGGCCGGCTTGCCTCGCCGCCCGCCAAGGACACACCTTGCGCCGAGCCTGACTCGGATACCG
>JADHLJ010000312.1 GCA_016780745.1 Alphaproteobacteria bacterium
ATGAAACTCCCTCGCCAATCAAGCGCTCTTCAGTCCTTGGATACCCATGACGCCGCCGCAATCTCTCGACGCTAGACTTCACGGCACAGCAAAACTCGACGTCGCCCCCAATAAGAGGTGTTCGTTCACGATGTCCAACGCCCCGGTCAGTACCCGTTGATGCTGGCTTCCATTCAAGACCTTCTATCCACGCAACCCACGAGCGTTATCACGTTGGTCGCCGGAACGATGCTGTTGGCGGGGTTCATACGCGGCTTCGTCGGCTTCGGCGCCTCGCTGATCATCGTCATGGTTCTCAGCACCGTTTACGGCCCCGCCGCCGCCGTTCCGATCGCGACCCTAAGCGGCTTGCCGGCGATGGTTCAGCTCTTGCCCAACGCCATTCGCTACGCCGAACGCGGTTTCGTCATTCCCTTCGGCGTCGCGTCCTTTGTCGCCGCGCCCCTGGGCACCTGGTTCCTGATCGCCAGCGAGCCGGCGCTCATGAAGATCCTGATCTCCGCCTTCGTGCTGGCGATGGTGGCGATGCTTTACAAGGGCTGGAAACTGCCTCCCAGCGCCGGCCTGGGCGTGTTTACCGCCGCCGGTATTGTCTCGGGACTGGTGCAGGGATCCGCCGGCGTCGGCGGACCGCCCGCGGTCGCGGTGGCGCTGTCCCGCGCGGGAACCACCGATCAGCAACGCTCCAACGTCATCGGCGCGGTCGCGGCCCTGTCGGTATGCGCGATCCCCGCGCTCTGGATAAACGACCTGTTCACCACCGAGGTGTTTCTGATCAGCATCATGCTTTTCCCGCTGTATTTCGGCGGCACATGGGTCGGCGCGCGGTTTTTCTCCGGGCGCGGTCATCAACATTTCCGTACCGGCGCGCTGCTGGTCCTCGCGGTCATCGGGATCGTGACGCTAGGGCTCGCGATGAAGGATTACCTGAATTAGCGACCCTCAGGAGGTCGGTGTTCCGCGCAGGCAAGTCCGGTGCATCACACGAGGGTGGTGCGCGACCTCGAAATTCGGGTCGGCCCGGTGCAACAGACAGCGGTTATCCCACATCAGAAGGTCTCCCTGGCGCCAGTTATGGCGGTACAGAAACCGCTCCTGGGTCGCGTGGTCTTCCAGCGCCAGGATCCGTGCCCTGTCCTCCTCGATGGAGCCGCCCTCGAAATGCGAGGCATTCATGCCCAGGAAAAGCGCGCGCCGGCCAGTATCCGGGTGCTCCCGCGCAAGCGGATGGGTTGACGGCGGGGCGTCATCGAGTTCCGCCTGGGACAGGGTTCGGCCGATATTCTCCCGCGACAGCTCCCAGCTATGCACGACCCGAACCTGGTCGAGCTCGGCCTGTTCGGCGGCGTCAAGCGCCTCATAAGCCGCGTACATGTTCGCGAAAACCGTATCGCCGCCATCGGGCGGTAGAACCCGCGCATGCAGAATTGTCGCCATGGAGGGCGCGGGTCGGAAGGACTTATCGGAGTGCCAGAGCGTGGATTTCAGCACGCCCGTCGGTCTTCCGTCTGCATCGAGGTTGGTCACGATATGCACGAAAGGCGAGTCGGACGCCCCGCGATTGCCCAAGGTATGCCGCTCCAGGGTGCCGAATTGTTCGGTAAACGCGACTTGCTCCTCCTTGGTCAGGTCCTGATCTCGGAACACCAGGATCTGATTGTCGAGAAAGGCTTGGTAAACCGCGTCGCGAGTGAGCGTGTCAAAGGGGATCCTTAAGTCGAGCCCTATAACCTCCGCCGCCATTTTGTCCGTCAATCGGCGGACCTGGAAGGCTAACGCGTCGATAGCTCGGTTTTGCATGGCCCTGCCTTTCAAGTCGTACGGCTCTATTAGACAGCGAAACACATGGTGGCGCCATCGCCATAGGGATACCGAAGGGGCTGGTGCCGATACCCGTACTCGCAAAAACGACAAGAAGCAGGCCTCACGATACTTTTCCGCCGAGCGCCCCCAGAACCGCCGCGCGGACGATATCCGGGGCTTATGGCAAACGCTGGCAAAATCCTGTTTCACGGGGGCGGCGGAGAAAACAGCGGCGGCGGCGAGGAGCAAGCTTGAAGAGGACCCGATACACGGCACCAATGCTGGACGTCGGCGTCGGAATTCGGTTTCATCTCCTCGAACACAATCCTCCGCATGAATGGGAGCCTCCCACAATGGTCGACCGCAAACCCCGCATCGCCTTTCTTGGTACCGGCGGCACGATTTCCTTCACCGGGCGCGACAGTCTGGATACGTGGGAGTACATGGATTACGGCGAGCGGCAATCGGTGACCGAGATCCTCGCGCGCTTTCCAGAGGTCGAGGCGAACGCCGAGATCATCCCCTTCAACGTTCGCCAGGTATCGAGTTCCGGCATCGTGCCCGACGACTGGCTGGCCCTCGCGGCGAAGATTAGGGAAGTCGACGCGACAAGAGACGATATCGACGGCATCGTCGTCACCCACGGGACGGCGACCCTTGAGGAAACCGCGTATTTCCTCAATCTCACCGCGAAGACGAACCTGCCGGTGGTGGTCATCGGCGCGCAACGGCCCTCAACGGGGTTCGCCACCGATGCCGGGAGCAACCTGCTTGCCGCCGTACGCACCGCCGGGTCGGCCGAGGCGCGCGGACTTGGCGTCGTGGTGCTTCTGAACGAGGAAATTCAGGCGGCGCGCGAGGTCACCAAAACCTCGACGCTCAGGCTCGAGACCTTCAAAACCCCCGATCTTGGCATGCTCGGCTATGCCGATCCCGATGGTAGTGTCGCGATCTATCGCAAGCCGGTCCGCCCCCACACCACGGCCAGCGAGTTCGATGTGTCCGATGTTGACGTCTTGCCCCGGGTCGACATCGTACCCAGCTATGCCGGCGCCGACGGCACCGCGATCGAGGCTTTCATCGCCGCCGGCGCCAAGGCCCTGGTCATGGCGACCCTGGCCCCCGGTCTTCCGACACCGCCGCAGGTCGAGGCGGTCGAAGCGGCGCGCGAGGCCGGGATCATCATCATCTACAGCACGAGAGCCGGTAGCGGCCGGGTTCTGCGCCGCGCGACAATGAAACGCGACGGCATCGTCGCCGCCGATAATCTTAACCCTCAAAAGGCCCGAGTTCTGGCGATGCTGGCGCTCACCCGCACGGAGGATCCCGACGAAATTCAGCGGATGTTCGACACGTATTGAGGACGGTGAAAGAAGACTGCTTTCCTATCTTTTTCAAACCTTCGCGGCTAGAATTCCGCGCGTGCGACAAAAGGGTAGCCGGGAAAACATGAATGCCAACCGCTCTACAGGGTGAGCTGCGCGACCTCTTGGAAAACAATCCATTGGGTGTCGCGATCATGCGCCATGAGAGCGACGCGGACGGCCGTGTTACCGCGCGCCGCATCTTCGCCAATGACTCCCTGCGCGTATTGTTCGGCGCTGGAACCATGCGGGAGCTTGTGCGCCGCCCGGTCCTGGAAAGCTGGGTCGACGCGACCGCGCTGGAACACGTCAATAGAGCATTTTCGGCTCGAACACAGCTGTCGGGTTACGAGGCGGAACGGGTTAGACCCGATGGGTCGCGGTTTTGGGTTTCCATGACTGGCCAGCCGATCGTTCTCGGTGGCGAAGAACTGACGATCGTCTGGCACCTGGACATCACCGCCCGAAAACAGGCGGAGCAGAGCTTGCGGGAAAGCGAGGCTCAGGTTCGAGATTACATGGATTCCAGCGTCGACTGGCTTTGGGAGATGGATGCTGATCTCCGTTTGACCTACCTGTCCTCGAATGTTGAGCGCATCCTGGGCATTCAACCGGAGAAGCTATACGGGAAGACCCGCGAAGATCTGCTGGGACCGAACTATGACGAAGGCGTATGGAACGCACATTTTGCGTCGCTTAAGGTCCGGGATGCTTTCCGAGATTTCATCTATCCGCTTGAAATCGACAATGGCGAGCGCAAATGGGTGAGCATCAGTGGCAAGCCGATATTCTCCGAGCAAAATTCCTTTATCGGGTATCGCGGCACGGGAAGCGATGTCACCGCTCGCGTGGAAAATCAGGAACTGAGGAACGTCAGCCGCGCGAAATCCGAATTCCTGTCACAAATGAGCCACGAGCTCCGAACCCCGCTGAACGGTATCCTTGGCTTTAGCCAGATCCTAGAGAGCGACCGGGTCAACCCGCTAACGCCGCGACAACAACTCGCCGTTAGCCAGATCCAAAGCGGCGGCGCCCATCTGTTGAACTTGATCAACCGGGTTCTCGACATGGCCCCGATCGAGAACCGCACGTTCAAGCCAAGCTTGGAGACCGTCGGCACCAGGGAAATTCTCGACGATTGTCTCGGCATGGCGGAGGTCATGGCCGCCGAGAACAACATCACCGTCACCGGGCCGGCACCCGACGCGAATCTGCCGCCTTATGTCACGGCGGACCGGACCCGGTTGCGCCAGGTTTTGCTCAACCTTCTGTCGAACGCCATCAAATACAACGTGCCTGGCGGGTCGGTCACGATGCGTTGCGGGGCCGGGGACGCGGACACCGTTCGGTTCGAGGTTTCCGATACCGGTCCTGGAATTCCCGCCCACTATCACGACCGACTGTTCACGCCGTTTTCTCGATTCTCCAACCAACGCGCGGACGTGGAGGGGACCGGCATCGGTCTCAGCATCACGCGCGATCTGGTCGAATTGATGGATGGCGAGATTGGCTTCACTTCCGAGGAAGGTCGGGGATCACGTTTCTGGATCACCTTGCCGGCCACGGGAGGGTCGCCGCGCGAACGGTCTAATGCCGACGGGTCTAGCGTCGATGATTTTAACGATTTAGCAATACCGGCCGCGCGCATTCTTTATGTCGAGGACAACCCGACGAACGCCCAATTGATGGAGATGATCGTCGAGGAGGTCGACGCCCTGACGCTTAATGCGGCGAGCACGGCGGAGGACGGCATCGAGCAGGCGAAGATCCACCGCCCCGACGTTATTCTAATGGACTTGAACTTGCCTGGCATAAGCGGCACGGAGGCGTTGCGCATTCTGCGAAGCGATCCCAAGACCCGCGGCATTCCCATCATCGCGGTAAGCGCGAATGCCTTGCGCGAGGATATCGAGGCCGCCCACGCCGACGGCTTCGACGCCTATGTCACCAAACCCTTCGACATACGCAATCTGCTCGGCACGCTCGGCACGGTATTGAGCAAGGGCTCAACCGCCCCAGGGCCCGGTCCGGACCATGCGGCATCGCCCGAGGCGGTCCCTGGAGATTATGCCCCCTTGGCGGCAGAGAATATCAAGCGGCTTTTGGCATCGGCACGCATGCTCCCACCCGCCTATATCTCCATTCTAAGGCGCCAAGCGGCCTCGATCCCGGAACTGATTGCGGTGATGCGTCGCGCCCGCGAGGCCAATGCCTCGGCGGAGCTTGAAACAGCGGCGCATAAGCTCAAATCCCACGCAGCGACCTTCGGCGCCGGCAAGGTCACGGACGTCGCCTTGCGCGCCGAACAGGTCGCCCAGTCCACGGACCTAACCGAAATCATTGAACTCATCGAGCAACTGGAGCAAGAGCACGCGGCGATCGCGCCAACCATCGAACGGCTGTTGAACGACATCGAAAACAGCTGAGATTTTATCCGTCCAGACGACAGCGAAACCTGAGCGACTGGCCAACATGGAGACTATTTCAACGTTAGAATATTATCCAACCCGCGTGTTGCGAGATGTCGTTATTCCCCGATTCTTGACCGATTGATCTCCGAACCCCGATCTTTATACGTTGTGCGACCGTGAGCAATTGCCTCGCTGGACGCAGTCGAAGCTAGTTAGCTAGTTTTGCATTGGCTTTCTCTCGATAACCCTTGCGAGGTTCGGAAATCCTAGATGCTCGAATCTGGGCCAATTGATCGTCGAGTTCGCGCAAACGCTCAGCGCGGTCGTCAGTTGGCAAATCTCGCACGGTTCTATAACGCGTCGCCAACATTCCGAAGGCCTGTATCATTTTCGCGCATTCGGATTGATACCTATCACAGTCAAAGCTTGCATGAATGCTCGATAAGATTGTGGCTATAACCGCCAACGCCGCGATGTAGGGCATTGCGCCAGTGTTTTCTATAAAACTCTCCAACACGGCTCCACCGGCAACAGCGGACATTGCGGATGGAACGGCTACCGTTAACCAGTTGTATTTTCGAACGCTCCGCAAACTTAATCTGTACGCAAGTTCCTC